>NZ_JACBWZ010001373.1 GCF_013870595.1 Streptomyces sp. WELS2
AGCCGAACTTCCCGGAAGCGATGTTGTTGCGCAGAGAGCTGTTGAGGTTCGCCTTCCCGCAGGCGACGATGGTCTGGTGGATCCCCGCGTAACCGGGGGAGTAGTAGATGGTGATGGAGCTGTCGCAGTTCCAGTTGTCCACCGAACCGGTGTGGCCGGCCACCACCTGGCCGGCTCCCTCACTCCCGCGCGGAGCCGTGCTGGTGACGAAGTAGTCGTCCCCGTAGTTCGGGTCGTCGTAGTACTGCTTGTAGACGGCGCCGGTGTAGTCCGGGTGGTAGTAGAGGCAGGCGTAGCCGGGGGAGCAGCTGACTGCGGCGGGTGCGGCCGACGCGGCGGAGGCGGTCGTCGACAGCGCCAGCCCGCTCCCCGCCGCCGCCAGAGCCAGGAGGCCGGCGAACACGGAGCGCTTGAGGTACATGGGTTCCTCCCGTTCTCCGAGGGCGGCCGTCCTGCCGCCCGCGGCCATCGTGCTGGAGACCGGTCCGCGCCGGACAGCGTCTTCCATCAGCCTCGAAAGGCACAGGTGAGGCCCCGTCACAGCGGCCGCCACGGGGTCGGCCGATGCTCGCGGGTGCCACGGGGGCGGCCGGGCCGACCAGCGCGGAGCCGGCCGGTGTGCGGTCGTCCAGCACGACCGGGCCGTGCTGGAACGACCGCAGCAGGCCGCAGTCGCGCAGGGCCGACAGATGACTGTGGTGGCGGTAGTGGTCGCACCCTGAGCGGCGTACCTGCCGCTCGTGCACTGCCGCGCCGGAGCGTTCACCGCCGCGCGTTCCGCGCTTACGCCCTCATCCCCGGTCGGATGACACCGGCCGCCGCGTGGCTGCGCTGGAAAGGGCACGACTCGCTGCCGGCCGCCCTCGGCCCCGGTCGGACCCTCGGCGCGGTGCACGGGCATGTGCCCGGCCTGACCGGCAGCCTCGCCCACACCCTGTTGGCGGCACCGGTGATACCGGCGATGTCCCGGGCACTCCGATGGCCGCGGGGACGGAGCTGTCC
>NZ_JACBWZ010001374.1 GCF_013870595.1 Streptomyces sp. WELS2
CAGCCGCCCGCGACGCGAGGGACCGGCCCCGGCACCCGGAACCGGCGGCGGGGAGAGGGTGTTCGGCCGCTCGCGGAGCACTGGCCGGAAGTCGTCACCCCAAGATCGCCGGGCCCTAAGCTCGAACCCGCTGGGCGAACTCGTCGATCTTGGTGGAAGGGGCCGGAACTGGTGGAGGACAAGAGGGTTGTCATCGTGACCGGCGCGGGCTCGGGCATCGGACAGGCCACGGCCCGGCTGCTCGGTGAGGCCGGGCACCACGTGGTCGCCTCCGGCAGGCGGACCGAGCCCCTGGAGCGCCTCGCGAAGGAGACCGGCGCGCTGGCTTATCCGTCGGACATCGGGGACCCCGACGCGGTCGAGGGACTCGTGCGGGCCGCCCTGGACGCGCACGGACGGCTCGACGGAGTGGTGCTGAACGCGGGCATCGGGCGCGGCGGAGCCGTCGGCGACATGTCGCTGCGCGACTGGGACGACGTGATGCGCACCAACCTCACCGGCCCGCTGCTCCTGCTGCGCGCGGCGATCCCGCACCTGCTGGAGTCCAGGGGTTCGGTCGTCGCCGTCGCCTCGGTGTCCGCGCTGCGCAACGGCACGGGCAACGCCCCGTACGCCACCTCCAAGGCGGCCCTGCTCCAGCTGTGCCGTTCCGTCGCGGTGGACTACGGGCGGCGGGGCGTGCGGGCCAACACCGTGTGCCCGGGCTGGGTGCGCACCGAGATGGCCGACCGGCGCATGGCCCGCTTCGCCGAGGAGGAGGGGCTGCCCGGCGGCCTGGAGGACGCCTACGCGGAGGCGACCAGGCTGCTGCCCCAGGGCCGCCCCGGCGAGCCCCGCGAGGTCGCCGAGGCGATCGCCTGGCTGCTGTCCCCGGCGGCGTCCTACGTCAACGGAGCGGTGCTCACCGTGGACGGCGGGGCGACGGCCCTCGACCCCGGGACGCTCGGATTCGACTACCGGATCACACCACGCGGCGCCACCCTCGACTGAGCCCGGCACGG
>NZ_JACBWZ010001375.1 GCF_013870595.1 Streptomyces sp. WELS2
CACCGCGGCGCTGCGCCGGCTTGCCCAGGACGGGCCCCGGCCCACCGTGCTGCGCCTGTCCGACGAGACCGAGACGCTCATCGGGCTCGCCCAGCCCGACGCGATCGGCGCCGGTACGGAGCAGGGCGGCGCCGGATGCCTGGCGATCACCGGCTACGAAGGCACGGCGCAGGACACCGCGCACCGGCGCGCCCGGGCCGCGGACGTCCTGACGGCCTGCGGCGGCACCCCGGCCGGCGCCGAACCCGGCGAACGCTGGGCGCACGGCCGCTACTCGGCGCCCTATCTGCGCGACGCCCTGCTCGACGCCGGCGCCTTCGCCGAGACCCTGGAGACCGCCGCGTTCTGGTCCCGGATCCCCGAGCTGTACGCGGCCGTCCGCACCGCGCTGACCGACACCCTCGCCCGGGCCGGCACCCCGCCGCTGGTGATGTGCCACATCTCCCACGTCTACGAGAACGGCGCCTCGCTGTACTTCACCGTCGTCAGCGCCCAGGGCGAGGACCCGGTGACACACTGGACGCCCGCCAAGCACGCCGCCAACGAAGCCGTACTCGCCGCCGGCGGCACCATCTCCCACCACCACGGCGTGGGCACCGACCACCGCGACTGGTACGTCCGCGAGGCCGGCCCGCTCGGCGTCTCGGCGCTGCGCGCCGTCAAGCGTCACCTGGACCCCGACGGCCTGCTCAACCCCGGCGTCCTGCTGCCCACCGACTGACCCGCCCGATCCGACCGCCTGCCTCGGAGGCCCACCGATGCGCCAGTTCACCGCCGTCGTCAACCCCACCGCGGGCGGCTCCACCGGGGCGGCGACCCTGCTCCGGCTGGCCCGGCTGCTCCGCGAGGCCGGGGCCGGACTGGAGACGGAGTACAGCCACAGCCTCGCCCACGCCCAGGACATCGCCCGTACGGCCGGGGAGCGCGGCCGGATCGTGCTGGCCGTGGGCGGCGACGGCATCGCCGGCGGCATCGGCGGCGCGCTCAGCGGC
>NZ_JACBWZ010001376.1 GCF_013870595.1 Streptomyces sp. WELS2
GGTACGTGCCGTTCCCGGCGAAGTAGACCTCGACGCCGTCCTCCAGCGGCAGCCACCGCCCCTCGGCGAGCGGTACGGCACCGTCCTCGAGGGAGTTGGCGCGTCCCTTGCGCCGGGGCTCTTCGCGGTGGTCCCAGCGGCGCAGGAACGGGTGCAGGTGCGGCAGGCGTCCCACGCGTGGGTCCGGCTCGGCGGAGAGGCGGACCCGGCGGCCGGGCAGGTCCAGTTCCTCGACCCGCAGCAGGGGCAGCGCCTCCAGCCGGGAGGCGTACGCGGTGTCGGTGAACTCGACGTGGTCGCCGACCTCCAGCCCGAGCTTCGAGTCGAGGCCCAGGGTCGCCAACCGCACCCATGTGCCGTCCAGTTCGTCCACCGGGAAGACGACCGAGCCGTTGTCCCGGGACCACTTGAAGGTGGCGTCGGCCGCCTCGCCGCCCGCGTGGATCTCCACCCGGTACAGCTGGTTCTCCGGACCCCGGTAGCGGGCGTCGGGCCGGACCAGGCAGGGGTCGTCGTCGGCGTGCTCGGGCCGTTCGCTGCGGGCGGCGAGCCGGGCCGTGGGCGCCGTCTGGGTCCTGGCCCACTTCTCGAAGGCCTCGCGGACGGCTCCCGGGGACGGTGCGGCGTCCTCGATTTCCAGCGCGGTCAGCGGCAGCGGCAGCACCTGCCAGACGACCTTGGTGCGCACGGCGGTGTCCGGCAGCGCCGCGCCGAGGGCGACCTCGCGCAGTGCCGGGTCCTCGGCCGCCGAGACCGTCCGCTCCCACACCTGGAGGTAGACGAGGAAGGGCGACCGGGCGGGTGAGGGCAGCCGGTCGCCGGGCCGCTCCGGGTCGCGGAAGCCGTCGGGCTGGTTCCAGTAGTCCCAGTGGGCGTCCGTCTCGGCGGGCTGCCGCTGTCCGGTGTCCTCGTCCGGTACGGGGACTCCCGGCGCGGGGCGGTCCGCGTCGCACAGGATGCCGTCCACGTA
>NZ_JACBWZ010001377.1 GCF_013870595.1 Streptomyces sp. WELS2
TCATGTGTCCCACGATGCGGTGTGCGCGGGGTGCGGACCAGGGGATGCCATCCCCTGTGTCGGCGGCACGCCGGCGGCCGTCATGGCGCAGACTGGGTGGGTGGGATCCAGGAGATACACCGAGCTCGGCACGTTCCTGCGCTCGCGCCGCGAGCGCATCCGGCCCGAGGAGGCCGGCCTCGTCGCAGGCCCGCGCCGCCGGGTGCCGGGGCTGCGCCGTGAGGAGGTGGCGCAGCTCGCGGGTGCCTCGGTCGACTACTACAACGAGATCGAGCGGGGCGCGGGATCACAGCCCTCGGAGCAGATGCTCGCGGCCCTGGCCCGCGCGCTGCGGCTGACGTCGGACGAGCGCGACTACCTCTACCACCTGGCGGGCCGCCCCCTGCCCGCGTCCGGCGGACCCCGGTCGCATGTGCACCCCGGGATGATGGACCTGCTCACCCGGCTGCCCTCGACGCCGGCGCAGGTGATCACCGACCTGCACGTCACCCTCGTGCAGAACCCCCTCGCCATCGCCCTGCTCGGCGACCACTCGGCGTTCCGGGGCAAGGACACGAGCTTCGTCTACCGCTGGTTCACGGACGCCGGCGCCCGCCGCCTCTATCCCGAAGCCGACCACGACGCCCAGTCCCGCGCGTTCGTCGCCGATCTGCGGGCCGCCGCGGCACGCCGGGACGCCAAGGATCCCGAGGCACGCACCCTGATCGCCGAGCTGAACGCCCGCTCATCCGAATTCGCCGCCCTGTGGGCCCGGCACGAGGTCAGGGTCCGCCGGGACGACCGCAAGCGCATCAACCACCCCGCACTCGGCACGCTGGAGGTCGACTGCCTCAGCCTGTTCGGCGAGGACGGCCGGCAGCGGCTGCTGTGGTTCACTCCCGCGCCGGGCACCGACAGCGCCGGCAAACTGGACCTGCTCGCCGTCGTGGGGACACAACTCACCGGCACCCCGCGCTGA
>NZ_JACBWZ010001378.1 GCF_013870595.1 Streptomyces sp. WELS2
GCCTAGGGTCTGTTGCGAAAGTGGATCTTGTTCGTTGATGATCATGTCCTGTGGGACGTGGGGATTTGACGAACGGCCAGTGGGCCCGGCTTGAGCCCCTGCTGCCGACGGGCATCAAGCCGGGTCGGCCGCAGGTGTGGACGCGGCGGCAGTTGATAGACGGCATACGGTGGCGAACGCGGACTGGTGCTCCCTGGCGGGATGTGCCCGAACGTTACGGGCCGTGGGACCGGGTCTATGACCTGTTCCGGCGCTGGCAGCGGGACGGCACCTGGGCGAGGATCCTCACCCAGCTCCAGGCCGAAGCCGATGCGAAGGGCCTGATCACCTGGGACGTCAACGTCGACTCCACCGTCTGCCGGGCCCACCAGCACGCCGCCGGGGCAGCGAAAAGGGGGACCTGCAGAAGGAGCCGCCCGGCGGGATCTTCGTCGAGCCGGCCGACCACGGTCTCGGACGCTCCCGCGGCGGACTGACCAGCAAGATCCACCTCGCAGTCGAGCAGGGGCAGAAGCCCTTGTCCGTCGTGATCACGGCCGGGCAACGGGGCGACTCCCCGCAGTTCGAGCCGGTCCTGGAGGCCATCCGGGTTCCCCGGCTGGGGCTCGGAAGGCCACGCAAGCGTCCGGACCGGGTCCGGGCCGACAAGGCGTACGACTCCCGTGACAACCGCTCCTACCTGCGCAGGCGCGGGATCAAGGCCACCATCCCGGTTCCGGCGGACCGGGCCCGCAACCGTCTCAGACGCGGATCGCGTGGCGGGCGGCCACCGAAGTTCGACAAGGACGACTACAAGCAGCGGCACGCGGTCGAGTGCGGGATCAACCGGCTCAAGCGCCACCGAGCCGTCGCCACCCGGTACGACAAACTCGCCGTCCGCTACGAAGCGACCGTGCTGGTCGCAGCCATCAACGAGTGGCTGTGACCAGCACTTTCACAACAG
>NZ_JACBWZ010001379.1 GCF_013870595.1 Streptomyces sp. WELS2
GTGGCCAAGCACTTCGTGGCGCTGTCGACGAACGCCGGGAAGGTCGCCGAGTTCGGCATCGACACGGACAACATGTTCGAGTTCTGGGACTGGGTCGGCGGCCGGTACTCCTACGACTCCGCGATCGGCCTGTCCCTGATGATCGCGATCGGTCCGGACCGGTTCCGGGAGATGCTCGACGGCTTCCATCTGATGGACGAGCACTTCCGCACCGCGCCCGCCGAGGCCAACGCCCCGCTGCTGCTGGGTCTGCTGGGCATCTGGTACGGCAACTTCCACGACGCCCAGTCGCACGCGGTGCTGCCGTACTCGCACTACCTGTCGAAGTTCACCGCCTACCTCCAGCAGCTGGACATGGAGTCCAACGGCAAGTACGTCGCCCGTGACGGCAAGCGGGTCGACTGGCAGACCGGGCCGGTGGTCTGGGGCACGCCCGGCACCAACGGGCAGCACGCCTACTACCAGTTGATCCACCAGGGCACGAAGCTGATCCCGGCGGACTTCATCGGGTTCGCCGAGCCGGTCGCCGAGCTCGGCGCCGAACTCAAGGCCCAGCACGACCTGCTGATGGCCAACTTCTTCGCCCAGACCCAGGCGCTGGCCTTCGGCAAGACCGCCGAGGAGGTCCGCGCGGAGGGCGTGCCCGAGGAACTCGTCCCGCACAAGACCTTCCAGGGCGACCGGCCCACCACGACGGTCCTCGCCCGCGCGCTGACCCCGTCCGTGCTCGGCCAGCTGATCGCCCTCTACGAACACAAGGTGTTCGTCCAGGGCGCGGTGTGGAACATCGACTCCTTCGACCAGTGGGGCGTGGAGCTGGGCAAGGTCCTCGCCAAGCGGGTCGAACCCGCGCTCACCGAGGGCGCCGACGTCCCCGG
>NZ_JACBWZ010000138.1 GCF_013870595.1 Streptomyces sp. WELS2
GCCCGCGCCCACCGCCACGACCAGCGCGATGACGACGAGCAGCGCGGTGGACCGGCCGCTGCGCCGCTCCGGCTCCTCGGGCGCGCCGGAGCCCGGGGGACCGTACGGCGGTGTGGAGCCGGGTCCGCCGCCATACGCGCCGTACGACTGCGGCGCCTCGCCCCACGTGCCGAAACCGGTACCGGTACCGGCCTGCTGCGGATAGCCGTAACCGGTGGGGTGCGGCTGCGGATACGGCTGCGGTGGCAAAGTGCCGTAGGCCGGGCCGAAGCCGTGCGGCGCCGGGGGTGCGGTGGGCGGCGGCGGAACCTCGGGGGCGAGGGCGCCGGGCAGGTGGTCGACGGGCGCGGGGGCCCCGCCGTCGGAGACAGGGGCGTGCTCGGGGGACCCGTTGGCCGCCATGAAGGACACCCCGGTCCCGTGGGACACACCCGACCCGTACGAGGCGGCTGACCCGTACGCGGCACCGGACCCGTGGGACGTACCCGTCCCCCCGGGCGCGTCGGTGCCGGCCGGCGTTCCGGTTCCGTTTCCCCGGGCGGCCGTCCCCGCCTCCGGCGCTCCCCCGCCGCCCTCGGGGTTCTCCACCTCGAGCAGCCGCACGGCGTGCCGGCCGAGCTGGGCCACCAGGGCGCCGGGCAGCCAGGGATCGCGGGAGCGGCCCCCGGTCACCGTGTCCTCCATGCCGGTGCGCGCCAGGATCTCGGCCGGCGAGGGCCGGCTCGCCGGGTCCTTGCGCAGGCAGTCCCGTACGAGGTCGGCGATCCCCTCCGGCACCCCGGTCAGGTCCGGCTCCTCCTGGGCGATGCGGAACATCAGCGCGTGGGCCCCGCTGTCGGCGGTCCCGAAGGGCAGCGACCCGGTGGCCGCGTAGGCGAGCACCGAGCCGAGGCAGAACACGTCGGACGCGGGCGTGATCCGGTCGCCGCGCACCTGCTCGGGCGCCATGAACCCGGGCGATCCGACCAGCGCCCCGGTGCGGGTGAGTCCCTCCTCGCCCGGTGCCGCCGTCTCCAGCGCCCGCGCGATCCCGAAGTCGATCACGCGCGGCCCGTCTATGGTGACCAGCACGTTCGACGGCTTGAGGTCCCGGTGCACGATCCCGGCCGCGTGGATGTCCGCCAGTGCCTGGGCGAGCCCCGCCGCCAGGATCCGTACCGACCGCTCGGGCAGCGCGCCGTGGTCGTGCCCGACGACCTGTTGCAGGCTCGGCCCGGCCACGTACCCGGTCGCGACCCACGGCACGGCCGCCTCGGTGTCCGCGTCCAGCACCGGCGCGGTCCAGTACCCGCCGACCCGGCGCGCGGCCTGCACCTCCTGCCGGAACCGGCCCCGGAACTCCTCCCGCTCGGCCAGTTCCGGGCGGACGAGCTTCACGGCGACGGTCCGGCCCCGCTCCGACCGGGCCAGGTACACCTGCCCCATGCCGCCCGAGCCGAGCCGTGCCAGCAGCCGGTAGGCCCCGATCGCCGGCGGATCCCCCGGCCCCAGCTTCTCCATCCCCGCGCCGCCTTCCCCACCCCATAGGTCTGCACCGCCCGACAATAGTGCGCCCTTACGGCACCAGGTCCGGTACCGGTTCCACGGTTCCGTAACAGGGGCCGGCCACACCGGGAACCGGCCACACCGGGCGCCGCCGGAAACGCGCCGCGCGCTCCGAGAGCCCCCGCCCGTCGACAACCTGTCGCGGATTCCCCCCGTCCACGGAACAAGACGCCGATATGCCTTCCGCATCGCGGACATTTACCCTCACCGGCATGACCCCTCAGCCCAGCCCCGAAGCCGGCGCCGCAGTGAAGGCCGCCGACCGCGCGCATGTCTTCCACTCCTGGTCCGCGCAGGACCTCATCGACCCGCTCGCCGTCGCCGGCGCCGAGGGGTCGTACTTCTGGGACTACGACGGCACGCGCTACCTGGACTTCACCAGCGGGCTCGTCTTCACCAACATCGGCTACCAGCACCCCAAGGTCGTCGCGGCGATCCAGGAGCAGGCCGGGAAGCTCGCCACCTTCGCGCCCGCGTTCGCCGTCGAGGCCCGCTCGGAGGCGGCGCGGCTGATCGCCGAGCGGACCCCCGGCGACCTGGACAAGATCTTCTTCACCAACGGCGGCGCGGACGCCGTCGAGCACGCGGTGCGCATGGCCCGGCTGCACACCGGCCGCCCGAAGGTGCTCTCGGCGTACCGCTCGTACCACGGCGGCACCCAGCAGGCGGTGAACATCACCGGTGACCCGCGCCGCTGGGCCAACGACAGCGGCTCGGGCGGGGTCGCCCGGTTCTGGGCGCCGTTCCTCTACCGCTCCCGCTTCTACGCCGAGAACGAGGAGCAGGAGTGCGCCCGGGCGCTGGAGCACCTGGAGACGACGATCGCCTTCGAGGGCCCGGGGACCATCGCCGCGATCATCCTGGAGACCATCCCGGGCACCGCCGGGATCATGGTGCCGCCGCCCGGCTATCTGGCCGGTGTGCGCGAGCTGTGCGACAAGTACGGGATCGTCTTCATCCTGGACGAGGTCATGGCCGGCTTCGGCCGGACCGGCGAGTGGTTCGCGGCCGACCTGTTCGGAGTCGTCCCCGACCTGATGACCTTCGCCAAGGGGGTGAACTCCGGTTACGTGCCCCTCGGCGGTGTCGCCATCTCGCAGAAGATCGCCGAGACCTTCGGCAAGCGCCCCTACCCGGGCGGCCTCACCTACTCCGGGCACCCGCTGGCCTGCGCCGCCGCCGTCGCCACGATCAACGTGATGGCGGAGGAGGGCGTCGTGGAGAACGCCAGGCGGCTCGGCGAGAGCGTCGTCGGCCCCGGCCTCGCCGAGCTGGCCGCCCGCCACCCGAGCGTGGGCGAGGTGCGCGGCGTGGGCATGTTCTGGGCGCTGGAGCTGGTGCGCAGCCGGGAGACCCGCGAGCCGCTGGTGCCGTACAACGCGACCGGCGAGGCGAACGCCCCCATGGCCGCCTTCACCGCCGCCGCCAAGCGGCACGGCCTGTGGCCGTTCGTGAACATGAACCGCACCCACGTCGCCCCGCCGTGCACCGCGACCGAGGCCGAGCTGAAGGAGGGCCTGGCCGCGCTCGACGCCGCGCTGACCGCCGCCGACGAACACACCGTGTGACCGTAGCTGCCGCAACACCTGTTCGAACGCGTAAGGTGGCGTGCTCGTAAGGAAGAGGGACCCGCGGTCGTCGCGGGTCCTCACGAGCACACATCCGGACGTGTGAGGAGAGGCACGGAGCATGCCCGGCAATGGCCCCGTGACGCGCAGCACCCTGCGCCAGCAGATCGCGGACGCGCTCCGTGACGAGGTGCTGGCGGGACGGCTGCGCCCGGGCCGGGCGTTCACCGTCAAGGAGATAGCCGACCAGTACGGCGTCTCCGCCACCCCGGTCCGCGAGGCGCTGGTCGACCTGTCCGCGCAGGGCATCCTGGAGGCCGACCAGCACCGCGGCTTCCGGGTGCCCGAGTACTCGGTCAGCGACTACCGGCACATGATCGAGGCCCGCGGCCTGGTCATCGACGGCATGTTCCGGGCCCTCACCGCGGGCCACCCCGCCTTCCGCACCCCGCCGGAGGACCCCCGCACGGGCGCGGCCCTGACCACCGTGCGGCGCCGCGGCGAGGAGGCCCAGCGGGCGGCCACGGCGGGCGACCTGACCGTCCTCATCGGCTACGACCTGCGCTTCTGGCGCGAGTTGAGCGCCCTGTTCGGCAACCCCTACCTCGGCGACTTCCTGCACCGGCTGCGCGTGCAGTCCTGGGTGTGCGCGGTGCAGTACCTGCTGCGCCTGCCCGAGCTGCGCGGCCGGCTCTGGGACCGGCACACCGAACTGGTCGACGCGCTCGCCCGGCGCGAGGCGGAGACGGCCCGCGCGATCGTCGCCGACGCGAGCGCGCACTCGCTGGCACTGCTGGAACACCTGGCGGGCGGGTAGACGACCGATTGAGGCCCACGGGGAAGCGTCCCCGGGCCACAGCGACTACCCTTCCCTGACCACCCGCCGCCGCGCGTGACGGCGCGCCCGCCGATGCGAGGAGCCCTCTTTGGCCTGTGACCTGTGGCTGGTACCGCTCGTGGACGTGTTGTGCCACACCCCGGACAACCCCTTCGCCGAGGAACTCGCGCAGTACGACAAGGCGCTGGCCGAGGCCGGCCTGCCGCCGGTGCCGGTGTACCAGTACATGCCCGGCCTGTCCGGCGACGTCGCCCCGGTCGCCGGTTTCGACTACGACGCCCTGCACTTCCTGCGCCGGGCCTACCTGCTCCAGGTCTGCGGCCTGCCCGTGACGCCGGTGGACGAACTGGGCGGCGACTACGAGCAGTTGCTGGAGATGTTCGAGTCGACGGCCCAGCAGTCACACCTGGTCTGGCACTACGACCACGCGGGCGCCTACGTCCCCGTGGACTTCCCGCACCCGCTCTCCAACGACGAACTCCTCGCGGGCGGCGGTCCGTTGGGATCCTCCCAGACCCTGCTGCGGGAACTCCAGTACGTGGCCCCCGTGATCGGCATCGACCCGGCCAACCCGCCGGCCGCCCCCGCCCCGCCCCCGGCCCCCACGGAACTGGAGGAACCGGCGGTCGCGGCCCCCTACGACCCCAGCCCCTTCGCCCGCGAACGCCACGTCTGGCTCGGCCTCCACGCGGCGGCGACCCGCTCCCTGGCCCAGGGCTCGATGATCGTGTTCAGCTGAGCCGCGCGGGAAGGGCGTGGCGCGGGAAAAGGAAGACGCCCTGCCGGCCGGAGCGGCAGGGCGTCCCCCGGGGAGTGCTCTTCCTACAGGAACGAGTTGATCTCGATCGTCTCGTCGCGGCCCGGGCCCACGCCGATCGCGGAGATCGGGGCGCCGGACATCTCCTCCAGTGCCTTGACGTACGCCTGGGCGTTCTTCGGCAGGTCGGAGAAGGTCTTCGCCTTGCTGATGTCCTCGGACCAGCCCGGCAGCATCTCGTAGACGGGCTTCGCGTGGTGGAAGTCGGTCTGGGAGTAGGGCAGCTCCTCGACCCGCTTGCCGTCGATCTCGTAGGCGACGCAGACCGGGATCTGCTCCCAGCCGGTGAGGACGTCCAGCTTGGTGAGGAAGAAGTCGGTCAGGCCGTTGACGCGGGTGGCGTAGCGGGCGATGACCGCGTCGAACCAGCCGCAGCGGCGGTCCCGGCCGGTGGTGACGCCCCGCTCGCCGCCGATGCGGCGCAGCGCCTCGCCGTCCTCGTCGAACAGCTCCGTCGGGAACGGGCCCGCGCCGACGCGGGTCGTGTAGGCCTTCAGGATGCCGATCACCCGGCTGATCTTCGTCGGGCCCACGCCCGCGCCCGTGCAGGCGCCGCCCGCGGTCGGGTTCGAGGAGGTGACGAAGGGGTACGTGCCGTGGTCGATGTCCAGCAGCGTGCCCTGGCCGCCCTCGAAGAGCACGACCTTGTCGTCCTCCAGGGCCTGGTTCAGGATCAGCACCGTGTCGGCGACGTACGGCCGGATCTGCTCGGCGTAGCCCAGCAGCTCCTCGACCACCTGGTCCGCGGCGATCGCGCGCCGGTTGTACAGCTTGGTGAGGATCTGGTTCTTGACGTCGAGGGCCGCCTCCACCTTCTGCTGGAGGATCGACTCGTCGTACAGGTCCTGGACCCGGATGCCCACGCGGTTGATCTTGTCGGCGTAGGTCGGGCCGATGCCGCGGCCGGTCGTACCGATCTTGCGCTTGCCGAGGAAGCGTTCCGTCACCTTGTCGACGGTCACGTTGTACGGCGTGATGACGTGCGCGTTACCGCTGATCAGGAGCTTGGACGTGTCGACGCCACGCTCGTTCAGACCGCTCAGCTCGGAGAGCAGGACCGACGGGTCGACGACGACACCGTTGCCGATGACCGGCGTACAGCCGGGCGACAGGATTCCGGAAGGGAGGAGGTGCAGTGCGTACTTCTGGTCGCCCACGACGACCGTGTGGCCGGCGTTGTTGCCACCCTGGTAACGCACCACGTAATCGACGGAACCACCGAGGAGATCCGTCGCCTTTCCCTTGCCTTCGTCACCCCACTGAGCACCGAGCAGCACAAGTGCGGGCACGCGCGTACACCCCTTCCGGGCGGGGCATGTCCAAGGTCGGGGGCATGGGCGTAACGTTCACCGCCGCGTACCACCGCGACCGTCGTTGGTCGCTCAACCGTCGGACCGGATGCCCCGGAATAGACGAAGCCCCTGGCGCAATAGCGCAAGGGGCTCTTGCACAAAGATGCTACCCGAGGAAGCGAGGCAGGACCGAGGTGGCGACTTCCGCGACGTCCGATCAGCTGCTGGTGATCATCGATCCGGCGGCACGGCAGGCGGACGGGGAGTCCGTACGGATCGCGAAAGACGTGCTCAGCGCGGGTGCGCGGGCCAAGCTGTGCCTGCCGGACGGCCCGGAGGAATTCGCCCGCGCGCTGGACCGCAGGGGGTCGCGGCGGCCGGTGGTGGTGGGTGACGGCCGGGCGCTGACGCGGGCCGTCACCCTGCTGCACCACAGCGGTGAGCTGGCCGGATGCGCGCTGTCCGTGGTGCCGGTCGGGGACACGGCGCTCGCCGAGTCGCTCGGGGTGCCCGGCGGCGCGGTGGCGGCGGCGCGGGCCGTCCTGGACGGTGTGCAGCGGCGGCTGGACCTGCTGGTCGACGACGGGGACGGCGTGGTGCTGGGCGCGCTGCCAGGAGTACGAGGCCATGCAGGCCCCGAGCGTCGGCGGCGTGATGCTGCCGCGCGGCAACGGCGAGACCATCCGTCTCTCCCGCGGCGCGTCGCTCACCGACTTCGCGGAGAAGATCAACGCCAACCCGGCGTCCCTCGTCGCGGTCATGATGAACCTCGGCGAGATGGTCACCGCGACCCAGTCCGTCTCCGACGAGACCCTCCAGCTCCTCGCCGACGAGATGAACTACTCGGTTCAGATCGTCAGCCCGGAGGAGGAGGACCGCGAGCTGCTCGAGTCCTTCGACATCGAGTTCGGCGAGGACGAGGGCTCCGAGGAGGACCTGGTCGTCCGTCCGCCGGTCGTGACCGTCATGGGTCACGTCGACCACGGTAAGACCCGACTGCTCGACGCGATCCGCAAGACGAACGTCATCGCGGGCGAGGCCGGCGGCATCACCCAGCACATCGGTGCCTACCAGGTCGCGACCGAGGTCAACGGCGAAGACCGCAAGATCACCTTCATCGACACCCCGGGTCACGAGGCGTTCACCGCCATGCGTGCCCGTGGTGCGAAGTCGACCGACATCGCGATCCTGGTCGTCGCGGCCAACGACGGCGTCATGCCGCAGACGGTCGAGGCGCTCAACCACGCCAAGGCGGCCGACGTGCCGATCGTGGTCGCGGTCAACAAGATCGACGTCGAGGGTGCCGACCCGACCAAGGTGCGCGGTCAGCTGACCGAGTACGGCCTGGTGGCCGAGGAGTACGGCGGCGACACCATGTTCGTCGACATCTCCGCCAAGCAGGGTCTGCACATCGACTCGCTGCTGGAGGCCGTGATCCTCACGGCCGACGCCTCGCTCGACCTGCGGGCCAACCCGCACCAGGACGCGCAGGGCATCTCGATCGAGTCCCGTCTCGACCGCGGCCGCGGTGCCGTGGCGACGGTCCTCGTCCAGCGAGGCACGCTGCGGGTCGGCGACACGATGGTCGTGGGCGACGCCTACGGCCGGGTGCGCGCCATGCTCGACGACAACGGCAACAACGTCGCCGAGGCGGGTCCGTCGACGCCGGTCCAGGTCCTGGGCCTGACCAACGTCCCGGGCGCGGGCGACAACTTCCTGGTGGTCGACGAGGACCGTACGGCCCGTCAGATCGCCGAGAAGCGCGCCGCCCGCGAGCGCAACGCGGCCTTCGCCAAGCGCACGCGCCGTGTGTCGCTGGAGGACCTGGACAAGGTGCTCAAGGCCGGCGAGGTCCAGCAGCTGAACCTGATCATCAAGGGTGACGCCTCTGGTTCCGTCGAGGCCCTGGAGTCCTCCCTGCTCCAGCTGGACGTCGGCGAAGAGGTCGACATCCGCGTCCTGCACCGCGGCGTCGGTGCGGTCACGGAGTCCGACATCGACCTGGCGATGGGCTCGGACGCCATCGTCATCGGCTTCAACGTCCGTGCGGCCGGCCGTGCCGCGCAGATGGCGGAGCGCGAGGGCGTGGACGTCCGGTACTACTCGGTCATCTACCAGGCGATCGAGGAGATCGAGGCGGCCCTCAAGGGCATGCTCAAGCCGGAGTTCGAAGAGGTCGAGCTGGGTACGGCGGAGATCCGCGAGGTCTTCAAGTCGTCCAAGCTGGGCAACATCGCCGGTGTGCTCATCCGGTCCGGCGAGGTGCGCCGCAACACCAAGGCCCGCCTCATCCGCGACGGCAAGGTGGTCGCGGAGAACCTCACCATCGAGGGCCTGCGTCGCTTCAAGGACGACGTCACCGAGATCCGCGAAGGCTACGAGGGTGGTATCAACCTCGGAAACTTCAACGACATCAAGGTGGACGACGTCATCGCGACGTACGAGATGCGCGAGAAGCCGCGGGCGTAACGGCCGACGGCATTCTCCGAAGCTGGCCGGCGGGACCGCGGTCCCGCCGGCCAGCGCGCCGTTTTCCGCCCACGGTCGCCCTCCCGGCCGGCCGGGGCGGGCGGCACAGCGGCTCCGGGCGCCGGAAAACCCGGTCGAGCCGCCGCCGGGCACGGGGTAACGTGGCCCCAGGCCATCGATCCCGTACCGGCGGGTAAACCCGGCACAGACATGTACGTGGGGACTCTGTCCTTCGACCTCCTCCTCGGCGACGTCCACTCGCTGAAGGAGAAGCGCTCCGTCGTCCGCCCGATCGTCGCCGAGCTCCAGCGGAAGTACGCCGTGAGCGCGGCCGAGGTGGATCACATGAACCTCCATCGGCGGGCGGTCATCGGCCTCGCCATGGTCTCCGGCGACGCGGCGCACCTCACCGACGTACTGGACCGGTGCGAACGGCTGGTCGCCGCCCGCCCCGAGGTGGAGCTGCTGTCGGTCCGACGCCGCTTCCACGGCGAAGACGACTGACGACGACCAGACCACAGAACGCAAGCAAGAAAGAAAGAACGGGAGACGGACCAGTGGCCGACAACGCGCGGGCGAAAAGGCTGGCGGACCTCATCCGGGAGGTGGTGGCCCAGAAGCTGCAGCGCGGGATCAAGGACCCGCGGCTCGGCTCGCACGTCACCATCACGGACACCCGGGTCACGGGTGACCTGCGGGAGGCGACCGTCTTCTACACGGTCTACGGCGACGACGAGGAGCGGAAGGCCGCCGCGGCGGGCCTGGAGAGCGCCAAGGGCATCCTGCGCTCCGAGGTGGGCCGCGCGGCCGGGGTGAAGTTCACCCCCACCCTGACCTTCGTGGCGGACGCCCTGCCGGACACCGCCCGGACCATCGAGGACCTCCTCGACAAGGCCCGGCAGTCCGACCAGAAGGTGCGCGAGGCGGCCACCGGCGCGGCGTACGCCGCCGGTGCCGACCCCTACCGCAAGCCGGCGGACGACGAGACCGACACGGACGGCGACGCCACCGAATGACCCAGAAGCACACCACGCCCGACGGCCTCGTCATCGTCGACAAGCCGTCGGGCTTCACTTCGCACGACGTGGTCGCCAAGATGCGCGGGATCGCCAGGACCCGCCGCGTCGGCCACGCCGGCACCCTCGACCCCATGGCGACCGGCGTGCTGGTCCTCGGTGTCGAGCGCGCCACCAAGCTCCTCGGGCACCTCGCGCTGACCGAGAAGGAGTACCTGGGCACCATCCGCCTGGGCCAGACCACCGTCACCGACGACGCCGAGGGCGAGATCACCTCGTCCACCGACGCCTCCAAGGTGGCCCGGGACGCCATCGACGCCGGCATCGCGGGGCTCACCGGCGACATCATGCAGGTGCCGTCCAAGGTCAGCGCCATCAAGATCAACGGCGTGCGGTCGTACAAGCGGGCCCGCGAGGGCGAGGACTTCGAGATCCCCGCCCGGCCGGTGACCGTCTCCTCCTTCGCGGTCCACGACGTCCGGGACGCGGTCGCCGAGGACGGCACGCCGGTGCTCGACCTGGTGGTGTCGGTGGTCTGCTCCTCCGGCACCTACATCCGCGCCCTCGCCCGCGACCTGGGCGCCGGTCTCGGCGTCGGCGGCCACCTCACCGCGCTGCGCCGCACCCGGGTCGGCCCCTACAAGCTGGACGCGGCCAAGACGCTGGACCAGCTCCAGCAGGAACTCAGCGTGATGCCGGTCGCCGAGGCCGCCACCGCCGCGTTCCCGCGCTGGGAGGTCGACGCCAAGCGGGCCCGGCTGCTGCTGAACGGCGTCCGGCTGGAGATCCCCGACGAGTACGCGGGCGCCGGTCCGGTGGCCGTGTTCGACCCCGAGGGCCGTTTCCTCGCGCTCGTCGAGGAGCAGCGGGGCAAGGCCAAGAGCGTGGCCGTCTTCGGCTGAGCCGGGCCGGGACGCCGTAACGGTGACCCTGCCGTGGCAGCCTCGCCGTGACGGCCGTCCCGTGACGGCCGCCGCAGGGCGTCTGCCGTGGAGCGGCGGCCGGCCGTCGGCCGGGCCCTGCCGCCGCTCCACGGTCCCCCCTCTTCCCCCTCCCTAAGGTTCTCCAGCAGTCCGCGCCTATTCACCCGACCGGCCGGGCGCTCGGAGCGAACGGGGGGAGCGGAAGGGGGCGCGTTCGCGCGAGAACGGTCCCGTCGTTCCCCGCGTGCCTACCGTCGGGGCAGGGCACAGGGACGGGCGGGGAGGTACGGCCATGGCGGAACGGGGCCCGCGCACCGAAGGCGGGTGCCGGGAGCGGGAGGGACACGGGCAGCCGGAACACGGCGCGACGGCCGGCGGCCTTCCCGACGTCGCCCGGTCCACCGGCACCGACCCCGCCCTCGTACGCATTTGCGACGTGGCCGGCCGCCCGCTCGGCCTCGGCTTCCTCGCCGACCACGAGGGCACCCTGCTCACCGGCCACGAGACCGTCGACGGCCGCCCCCGGCTGCTGCTGCACGCCCCCGGGGAGCGCACCCGCACGGTCACCGCCGACGCCGTCACCCCGCTGCCCCGCCTCGGCCTCGCCCTGATCCGCACCGAGGGCCTCGGCGTGGACCCGCTGCCGCTGACCGTACGGCACCGGATCGACGCGGGCACCTACGTACAGGTCGCCGCCGGCTGCTGGCGACAGGCGCGGGTACTGGCCGCCACCCGGGCCACGTACACCGCCGGGGACGGCCCGCACCTCCTCCAGGACGTGCTGGAGCTGGCCATCGGCACGGCCGGTGCGGGCCGCGCTC
>NZ_JACBWZ010001380.1 GCF_013870595.1 Streptomyces sp. WELS2
ACAGGTCATCTCATTTGGCGAGTCAGCGGTAGCAGATGAGGGTGCAGGCAAGGCTGGTGAAGGCGAGGAAGTGCTCGGCTTTGCGTTCGTAGCGGCGGTGGAGTCGGCGGCAGCCGGCGAGCCAGGCCATGGTCCGTTCGATGGTCCAGCGATGTCGGCCGAGTCGCTGTGAGGTATCGGTTCCTTTGCGCGCGATGCGGTGCTGGATGCCTCGCTGGGCCAGCCATTGCCGCAGGTGACGGTAGTCGTATCCCTTGTCGCCGTGGAGTTTGGCGGGCCTTCGCCGACGGGGGCCGCGGCGGGAGCGGATCGGGGGTATGCCCTTCACGAGGGGTACCAGGGCCTGGCTGTCGTGGATGTTGGGGCCGGAGATCCCGACGGACAGGGGCAGACCGGTTCGCTCGGTGATCAGATGGATCTTCGAGCCGTACTTGCCCCGGTCGACAGGGTTCGGACCTGTCAGGTCCCCCTTTTCAGGGCCCGCATGCCGACCGAGTCGATCGCGCACCGCGACCAGTCCAGGTCGCCGCGAGAGCCGAGTTCGTCGAGGACCAGGCGGTGGAGCTTGGCCCACACCCGGGCCTTCGTCCATTCGGTGAAGCGGCGGTGGGCCGTCGCGCCTGACGGGCCGAATGAGGCCGTCGGCAACTGCTGCCACGTGCAGCCCGAGGTCGCCACGAACACGATCGCGGCCAGCACCTCACGGTCGCCGTGGCGACGCCGGCCGCCACCTTGCGGCCGCGACGGCGCCTCCGGCACCACCCGCTGGAACAGCTCCCACAACTCATCCGGCACCAGCCGCTCAACGATCCCCACCACGGCAGCAGCCTACCCAACCAAATGAGATCACCTGTAA
>NZ_JACBWZ010001381.1 GCF_013870595.1 Streptomyces sp. WELS2
GCTGCGGGCACTGCGCCGGGCCACCCGGCGCGCCGCCTTCGAGACCGCGGTCACATTCGAGGGTCCCGGGCGGTGACCCGGCGCACCACTCCGGGTGCGGGGTGTGCGCGAGCCGGTGAAGGACCCCACATGACGCACGTCACCTACGACCCCCGGCCGTAGCACCTTTTGCCCGATACACCCCTTCCCGCACCCCGCCTGACCTGCGGATTGAGACCCACGCCACATTCTTGGTGTTCGTCGTGAATCCGGCCACCACTAGTAAAGGGGGTCATTGCGGGCACCGTCCGGGCCTGCTTGTCTGGAGGACGTCGCCAGGCGCCACGAGCCCCGCAGCGGGCCGCGGCGCCCACGTATGGAACCGGCTCCCGTGGTCCGGCCCCTGCGGGCGATCCCCTCATCCCCGACGCAAGAGGTACTCCGTGACCGTCTCCATCATCCGCCGCATCGCCTCCCCGAAGAAGGTCCTCACCACCGCCGCCGTGGCCGCCGCCACCGCCGGCATGGCGCTCACCGCCGCCCCGGCTCACGCCGCCCCGGCCCAGGCCTCCTCCGCCCAGGCGATCGCGCACCAGATGATCCCGGACGCCGCGCAGTTCAACGCCTTCAGCAAGATCGTCTCCCACGAGAGCGGCTGGAACCCCCACGCCACCAACAGCTCCTCCGGCGCCTACGGCCTCGTCCAGGCCCTCCCGGCCTCCAAGATGGCCTCCGCCGGCGGCGACTGGAAGACCAACCCGGCCACCCAGATCAAGTGGGGCCTGAACTACATGAACTCCCGCTACGGCAGCCCCGTCCAGGCCTGGAACTTCTGGCAGGCCAACGGCTGGTACT
>NZ_JACBWZ010001382.1 GCF_013870595.1 Streptomyces sp. WELS2
CGCGGCCTGCGCTTCATCCGCTCCGTCGAGCAGCCACAGCCGGTCGGGATGCTCCCGCTGCGCCGACCGCACCAGCCCCCACACCGGAGCACTCACCAAACCCGGAACACCCTCGCCCGGCCGCACCGCCACCGCACCCCGCGTGACGAATACCAACCGCGACGAGCCCCACCGCTCATCCGCCAGGAACCCCTGCACCAACCCGAGGACCCGGCCGGTAACCACCCGAGCCTCGTCGGCCAGACGATCCTCCGCCACCTCCCCCACCACCGCAGGAGCCACGACAATGCCGGGCGCCGGCCCGTCGAGCGCGGGCAGGTGCAGGTCGGGGCCCAGCACGAGGTGGTGGTCACCGGCCGTGGGCGCGGCCGGCACCGGCTGCCATTCGAGCCGGTAGAGGTTCTCCTGTCCGGCGGTCCGTAGCTGCTCGGGGCTGACCGCGCGCAGCGCCAACGAGTCCACCGACACCACCGGCCGACCCGCCGTATCCGTCGCCGCCAGCGACACCGCGCCCTCGCCCACCTCGGCCAACCGCACCCGCAACGCCGTCACCCCGGAAGACGCGAGGGACACTCCCGCCCACGAGAACGGCAGCCTCGGCTCACCGACACCGCCGGCATCCGGATCGATCAACACCAGCGCGTGCAAAGCAGCGTCCAGCAACGCCGGGTGCACAGAGAAGCCCTCACCACTGCCCTGCGGCAACTCGACCTCGGCGAAGACCTCGCCCGCCTTGCGCCACACAGCCCGCACACCCCGGAACAGAGGCCCGTAGTCGTACCCGGCCGCACCGAACTCCTCGTACAGCCCCGATAC
>NZ_JACBWZ010001383.1 GCF_013870595.1 Streptomyces sp. WELS2
CTAGAGCGTGTCTCTTTGATGGGTTGGTTGGTTGATCGGATATGTCTGTCCGATTAGTGATCACTGATGCGATGTGGGACCGGATCGGGCCGCTGATGCCGGAGGATCCGGTCCGGGGACGGCGGTGGGCGGATCACCGCCGTACGCTCGAGGCCATCGCGTGGAAGTACCGCACCAACTCGCCCTGGCGGGACCTTCCCGAGGAGCTCGGCTCGTTCCAGACCGCTCACAAGCGGCTGATCAGGTGGGCCGTCGACGGCACGTGGGAGAAGATCTTCGCCGCCGTCCTCGCCGCAGCGGATGCCGTGGACGACATCGGCTGGACCGTGTCGGTCGACTCGACCGTCGTCCGGGCCCACCAGCACGCCGCCGGAGCGCTCAAAAGGGGGCCGCAGGCCGAAACGAGCCGGCCGATCACGCACTCGGACGCTCCCGCGGTGGGCTGAGCACAAAGATTCACCTGGCTGCAGACGGTCATGCACGGCCCCTGGCTCTGGCCGTCACTGCGGGGCAGGCCGGTGACGCGCCCGCCTTCGAGACGGTCATGGCCCGCATCCGGGTGCCGAGGCCCGGCCCCGGTCGGCCTCGGACCCGCCCCACCATGGTCCTGGCGGACCGCGCGTACTCATCCCGCGCGATCCGCGGCCACCTGCGTCGCCGACAGATCCGCGCGGTCATCCCGCAGCCGTCGGACCAAGTCGGCCACCGTCTTCGGCGGGGCCGCCAAGGTGGCCGCCCGCCCGGCTTCGATGCCGATG
>NZ_JACBWZ010001384.1 GCF_013870595.1 Streptomyces sp. WELS2
CTGGTGGAGTGGTTGGGGGTTCGGCCGGATTTTGTGGTGGGGCATTCGGTGGGTGAGGTGGCGGCGGCTCATGTGGCGGGGGTTTTGAGTCTGGAGGACGCGTGTGTGCTGGTGGAGGCGCGGGGGCGGTTGATGCAGGGGCTGGCCGGTGGTGGGGCGATGGTGTCGGTGCAGGCGTCGGTGGAGGAGGTGGCGGGCTCGCTGGTGCCAGGCGCGGAGGTGGCGGCGGTCAACGGGGTGGATGCGGTGGTGCTGTCGGGGGACGAGGCGGCCGTGGTGGCGGTGGGTGAGGTGTGGCGTGGTCGTGGGCGCCGGGTGCGGCGGCTGGAGGTCAGTCATGCGTTTCATTCGGCGCGGATGGATCCGGTGCTGGAGGAGCTGGGCCGGGTGGTGGGGGGTTTGTCGTTCGGTGAGCCGGTGATTCCGGTGGTTTCGACGGTGGCGGGGCGTCCGGTGGGGATGGGGGAGTCGGGGTATTGGGTGCGGCAGGTGCGGGAGCCGGTGCGGTTCGCCGACGCGTTGGAGTGGTTGGCGGGTCAGGGGGTTACGGGGTTTGTGGAGGTGGGTCCGCATCCGACGTTGGTGGGGAACGGGTTGATGCGGCGTGGTGGTGATTCCCCGGAGCGGTTGCTTTCGGCGTTGGGCCGGTTGTGGGCGGACGGGGCCGTGCGCTGGACGCCACCCACCGTCACGGGG
>NZ_JACBWZ010001385.1 GCF_013870595.1 Streptomyces sp. WELS2
ACCCACCGGACGGTCCAGGTCGTCCACCACGGGCAGTGCGGTGACGTCGTTGTCTTCACGCCGTGGCCGGCGTCCGGCCCGGTGCTCGTGCAGTCCCGCCGCGGCAGCCTCCTGCAGAGCCGCTTCCCAGATCTCGTGGACGCGGCCGCGCACCTGCCCGACGGCCTGGTCCTCGACGGCGAGCTGGTCGTGTGGTGGAGGGCCGGATGTCGTTCGAAGCGCTCCAGCGGCGGGCCGTCTCCGGCGGCCGGACTGCCGCCCGCCTGGCCCAGGAGATGCCGGCGCACTTCATCGCCTTCGACCTCCTTCAGCTCGACGGGCAAGAGCTGTTGCACGTTCCGTACGGCGAGCGGCGCGTGTAGCTGGAGCAGTTGTTCACCGACCGCGGGCTGAGCGCCCCGTGGACGCTGTGCCCGGAAACGACCGACCCGGCGACGGCCAAGGAGTGGCTGACGTCCTGGACGCAGGTTCCCGGCTTCGAAGGGCTGGTGATCCGGGGGAGTGGCCAGCGGTATCTGCTGGGAGCCCGCGCGCTCTACAAGGTGCGTCGCCGGGACACCACCGAAGCGGTGGTCGGCGCGATCACCGGCACCGTACGGCGGCCGCGGACGCTCGTGCTGGGCCGCCTCGACGCGGAGGGTGTGCTGAGGCCGGTCGCCCGCAGCGGCGTACGCACAGCCTG
>NZ_JACBWZ010001386.1 GCF_013870595.1 Streptomyces sp. WELS2
GAGGGGTTGTCCGTCGCGGCTGTGAACGGGCCTGTGTCGACGGTGGTTTCGGGGGATGTCGAGGCGTTGGATGGGTTGTTGGCGCGGTGTGAGGCGGAGGGGGTGCGGGCCCGCCGGATCCCAGTGGACTATGCCTCCCACTCGGCTCATGTCGAGCTTATTCGCCAGGAGTTGGCGGGGCTGTTGGAGCCGGTGCGGCCCCGGGCCGGGCAGGTGCCGTTCTACTCCTCGGTCACCGGTCGGGTGCTGGACGGTTCGGAGCTGGACGCGGGCTACTGGTACACGAATCTGCGGCAGACGGTGGACTTCCACGCAGCGGCCAAGGCTCTTCTCGCCGACGGTTTCGACGTGTTCATCGAGTCGAGTGCGCACCCGGTGCTGACGGCGTCGGTGGAGGAGAGCGTCGAAGAGGCCGGTGCCGAGGCGGTCGTCCTGGGGACGCTGCGCCGCAACGAGGACGAACAGCGGCGCTTCAGCCTGGCGTTGGGCGAGGCTTTTGTGGCGGGGCTCGACATCGACTGGCCCGTTGCCGGTCGGAGGCCGGACTTCCTTGAGTTGCCGACGTATGCCTTTCAGCGGGAGCGGTACTGGCTCGAGCCGGTCGAGGTCGGTTCGGGTGATCCGGGTGACCTGGGTC
>NZ_JACBWZ010001387.1 GCF_013870595.1 Streptomyces sp. WELS2
GGAGTGCCTGCGCCTCGATGGGATCGCCGAGCGTCGTCCCCGTACCGTGCGCCTCCACCGCGTCCACCTCGGACGGCTCCAACCCGGCATTCGCCAACGCCTGCCGGATCACCCGCTCCTGCGACGGGCCATTCGGTGCCGCCAGGCCGTTCGACGCGCCGTCCTGATTGACCGCCGAGCCCCGGAGGACCGCCAGCACCCGGTGACCGTTGCGGCGGGCGTCCGACAACCGCTCCAGCAGCACCAGGCCGGCGCCCTCACCCCAGGCCGTACCGTCGGCCGCCTCGGCGAACGCCTTCACCCGCCCATCGGCCGCCAGCCCCCGCTGGCGGGAGAAGTCGATGAAGGCGGCGGGTGTCGCCATGACCGTGACACCGCCGGCCAGGGCCAGCGAGCACTCCCCCGCCCGCAGCGCCTGCGCCGCCAGGTGGATCGCCACCAGCGACGACGAGCACGCCGTGTCCACCGACACCGCCGGACCCTCCAGCCCCAGCAGATACGACACCCGCCCGGAGGTCACACTCGTCGCCGTGCCGGTGGCCACATAGCCGTCCGCGTCGTGCGAGATCTGGTCCACTCCGCCCGCGTAGCCGGATGC
>NZ_JACBWZ010001388.1 GCF_013870595.1 Streptomyces sp. WELS2
ACAACGCCTGCGCCTCGATGGGATCGCCGAGCGTCGTCCCCGTACCGTGCGCCTCCACCGCGTCCACCTCGGACGGCTCCAACCCGGCATTGGCCAACGCCTGCCGGATCACCCTCTCCTGCGACGGGCCATTCGGTGCCGCCAGGCCGTTCGACGCCCCGTCCTGATTGACCGCCGAGCCCCGCAGCACCGCCAGCACCCGGTGACCGTTGCGACGCGCGTCGGACAACCGCTCCAAGAGCACGACACCCGCGCCCTCACCCCACGCCGTACCGTCGGCCGCCTCGGCGAACGCCTTCACCCGCCCATCGGCCGCCAGCCCCCGCTGACGCGAGAACTCCACGAACCCCGCCGGCGACGCCATCACCGTCACACCGCCGGCCAGGGCCAGCGAGCACTCCCCCGCCCGCAGCGCCTGCGCCGCCAGATGGATCGCCACCAGCGACGACGAGCACGCCGTGTCCACCGACACCGCCGGGCCCTCCAGCCCCAGCAGATACGACACCCGCCCGGAGGTCACACTCGTCGCCGTGCCCGTCGAGAGGTAGCCCTCCAGGTCGGGCGGCTGTGCCCCGGCGCCATAGCCCGAGGA
>NZ_JACBWZ010001389.1 GCF_013870595.1 Streptomyces sp. WELS2
GTCCCTGCTGACCGAGGCCCGGCCGTGGCCGGAGACGGGGCGTCCGCGTCGTGCCGGTGTGTCGGCGTTCGGTATCAGTGGTACGAACGCGCACGTGATCCTGGAGGCACCGGTCGAGGAGACGTCGCCCGAGTCCGCGGTCGTGCCGGTGCCCTGGCTGCTGTCGGCCAAGTCCGAGCAGGCGCTCCGGGCCCACGCCCGCAGGCTTCAGGCGTACGCGGTCAAGGCCCCCGACGCGGACGGAATCGGCGCCGCGCTCGCCGTGCGGACCCGGTTCGCCCACCGGGCCATGGTGACCGGAGCGGAGGCACTGGCGGCCCTGGTGCGCGGGGAGGCGCATCCCGGGCTGGTGACCGGCGAAGCCCGCGACTCGGGCAAGTCGGCGTTCGTGTTCTCTGGTCAGGGTGGTCAGTGGGTGGGGATGGGGCGGGGGTTGTATCAGGTGTTCCCGGTGTTCGCGCGGGTGTTGGACGAGGTGTGTGGGTTGTTGGGGTTGCCGGTGGGGGTGTTGTTCGAGGACGGGGAGGGGGTGTTGGGGGAGACGTCGTTCACGCAGCGCGGGGTGTTCGCGTTGGAGGTGGCGTTGTTCCGA
>NZ_JACBWZ010000139.1 GCF_013870595.1 Streptomyces sp. WELS2
CCACTGGGTTTCCGGGGCCCCGATCGGCCGGCCTTCCCCGACATTCCCGTACGGGCGGGCAGCGGTGGGCCGGAGGTCGGGTCCGCAGCGGCGTCCAGGCGGTCAGGCCGTCACGCGGCACGGGTCGTCGCCTTCACGGTTTCCGAGCGGAAGCCGTACCCCACTTCCGGTGCCAAGCCGTGATAGTGGCGGAAGTTGTAGATCAGCGGGCTCCAGAGTGCGGGGTCGATGTGATGGGTGCCCGGTACGACGATGCGTTCGTCGGCGTGGACGCGCAGCACCTCGCACTCGACGCTGAAGAAGAGCCCCGCTCCGCCCGGCGTCAGCGCGCGGGCCCGTGCCTCCAGCTGGAGCCCGCACTCGGCGACCCGTGGCGGCTTCACGATGTGGGAACCGACCGGGGTGAGCCCGGACGCGGCGAACTTGTCGGGCTCGTACCGGTACACCGCCCGCTTGCTCTCGGGCACCGGGTTGGCCCCCGTGAGCGGTGCCAGGCGCTCCACCCGCTCCCACAGTTCCGGCGAGGCGACGTTGATCACCACTTCGGAGCGCGCCGCGAGGTTGCGCGCGGTCTGGCTCTCGCTGCCCACACCCAGCACGATGTGCTGCCCCAGCGCCCAGGCGGAGGAGACCGGGGCGAGGTTGAACGTGCCGTCGTCGTTCTCGGTGGTCAGCAGGACCACGGGCGTGCCGAAGTAGAGGATGCTCGGCCGGATCACTCGGTGGGTGTCAGTCGTCATGCCGCAAGACGCTAGGGGCAGGACGTTTCGGTGCGTGCCGAAGTATCGGCCGACGACAATGGTGCTTCCGGTGACCGGCGGCCTGCCGGCCGGGGACCACAAGGACCGGCACCGCTCTGCGCGCCTGGCGGGCTCCTCCGTCGCCGTGATGATCCAGGCTCTTGCCGCCCGGGCACCGCAGCGGCTCACCCCGCTCCGCTCCCTCGTCGCCGCCCGCCGGTACCGTGCCGTGGCCTTCGCCCGCACCTGCTACGGCCGACTGATCAGATGCCGATGCGCGCGGTGATCCGGGCGGTGTCGGGGCGCGCGAGGACACCGGCGCGGACGCCCGAGATCACAGCCGATCGGCTCACCGGCGGCGCGGCTCCGGTGCATCTGCTGCGCCCCGCGCCCCACCGCGTCTCCATGGATGTCAGGCGGCGCCGAGTGGGACCCGTGGGCTTGGCCGGGGTGTCTCTTTGTATCCGTCCGGTCGTTCGGCGGCTCATTCGCGTTCGGATGGCGGACGACGGGCGGAACGTCCGGCGGTGCGCAGACGTCCGGCGACGTGCGCCGGCATCAGCGGGGCGTGTTCCGCAAGGTGCTCCAGGAAGGATGCGGTGACCGGATCCGGGCTGGTGCGGGTGTATCCGGTCAGTTGCCGGCGCAGGGGCGGATCGGGGCGCAGGAAGGCGCCGGCGAAATGGGGCGGGATGGTGTTGGCGGGCACGAGCGTGGGACCGAGCCCGGCCGCCGCGTACCCGATGGCCGACGGCGCCTGTTCGGTGCGTACCGCGACCCGGGGGTGGAATCCGGCGGCGTCGCAGGCCTGTTCGAGGATGTCGGACAGGCCGCTGTCCGGGGTGAAGTGCACCCACTCCCGCTCGGCGAGATCGGACAGCCGGACACGCGGTGCCCGGTCGGCGAGCGCCACCGGATCGTCGGACCGGGTGACGACCAGGAACTCCTCGGCCCCGATGTGCCGGGCGGTGCCCTCCCAGTCCTCCGGCAGGGGGCCTACGGCCACGTCGGCTTGGCCCGCGGTCATGGCCTGCGCCATCTCGTCGCTCCGGCGGTGTTCGAACAGCCGGATACGCACGCCCGGGTGCTTCCGGCGCCACACGCCCAGAACCGTGGGCAGCACACCCGAGCTGACCGAGTAGAGCGTGGCCAGGTGCAGCTCACCGGTGGACACGCCGGCGGCACGGCGGGCGGACACCGTGGCCCGGCCGGCCTCGGCCAGCGCGGCCCGGGCATGGGGCAGCATCGACCGGCCGGCCGGGGTGAGCCGCACACCGCGCGGCAGCCGTTCCAGCAACGGGCCGCCGACCTCGCGCTCCAGTGCCTGGAACTGGTGGGAGAGACCGGGCTGGGTGACGTTGAGGCTCTCCGCGGCGCGGGTGAACGATCCCTCGTCCACGATGGCCACCAGATACTCCAGCTGTCGCAGCGTTGCCATGTGCTCAGCTTATAGAAAGGATGCTACGGAGTTGTTGGACTCATGGCCTGCCGCGGGAGCACGATGGGCGGCACGACTTCCCCGTGAACAACGCGAACAACCAACCCTGGAAGTGAAGCCCCTCCCATGAACCAGACCACCATGCGGGCCGTCGGTTACCGCGAGAGCCTCCCCGTCGACGCCCCGGAGAGCCTGATCGACGTGGAACTCCCCGTCCCCGAGCCCGGCCCGCACGATCTGCTGGTCAAGGTCGAAGCCGTGGCCGTCAACCCCGTCGACTACAAGGTCCGGCGGAACACCGACCCGGGTGGCGGGATCAAGGTGCTCGGCTGGGACGCGGCGGGCACCGTGGTCGCTGTCGGCGAGGAGGTCGAGCAGTTCCGCGTCGGCGACGAGGTGTACTACGCCGGGGCCCTGGACCGGGCCGGCGCCGACTCCGAGTACCACACGGTCGACGAGCGCATCGTGGCCCTCAAGCCCGCCACGCTGTCCTTCACGGAAGCCGCGGCCCTGCCGCTGACCTCACTGACCGCCTGGGAAGGCCTGTTCGAACACCTCGGCCTGGAGAACGGCGGGCTGAACCAGGACGGCGCCCTGCTGATCACCGCCGCGGCCGGAGGCGTCGGTTCCATCACCGCCCAGCTGGCCCGCGCCCTGACCAGCCTGACCGTCCTCGGCACCGCCTCCCGTCCCGAGACCGTCGAGTTCGCCACCCGCATGGGCGTACGGCACGTCATCGACCACCGCGAGCCCCTGGTTCCGCAGATCGCCGAAGTGGTCCCGAACGGTCTGACTCACGTGTTCAGCACAGCCAACACCGACGGCAACCTCGGCGCCTACGCCGAAGCCCTGCGCCCCTTCGGCCGGATCGTCGCCGTCGACGACTTCGACTCCCTGCCCATCGGCGTGCTGAAGGCCAAGAGCATCTCCTACCACTGGGAGTTCATGTTCACCCGCTCCATGTTCCGGACCCCCGACCAGGACCGGCAGCGGCACATCCTCACCCAGGTCGCCCGTCTGGTGGACGCGGGCATCATCACCACCACCGCCGTGCGGGACCTCGGCACGATCAACGCGGCGAATCTCCGTGAGGCGCACCGCGTCATGGAGTCCGGCACCGCCATCGGCAAGATCACCCTCACCGGCTTCTGAGCCGATCACTTGTACCGGTCACTTGTACCGGTCACTTGTGCCGGCCATCTGAGCCGGTCACCGCCGACGGGCCCCGGCGCCCCGTGGCCCGTCGCACGTGGTGACGCATCGCGGCCGGTCCTTCCTTGCTCCCTTCCCGCCGTTCCGGCGTCGGTCATCCGGCCGAAGCGTGGGCGTCGGACCGTCCCGGCCGGTCCGCCGGGCGTACGGGGAGCGCGAGCAGGCCCCGGGAGCGCATGGACGGTCGTCGGCGCAGGTGGTGCGGGGGGACGGCGAGCGACAGGCCGGGGAAGCGGTCGAAGAGCGCGGTGAGTGCGATGCCCGTCTCCATCCGGGCGAGCGGAGCGCCGAGGCAGTAGTGGATGCCGTGTCCCAGCGCCAGGTGCCCGCCGGCGTCCCGTCCGATGTCGAGCCGGTCGGGGTCGGGGAAGCGGCGCGGATCGCGGTGCGCTGCGGCGAGCGACAGCAGGACCGTCTCACCGGCCGGGATGGTGACGCCGCCGATGACGATGTCCTCGGTGGGGAAGCGGCGGATCGCCAGGGGCACCGGACCGTCGTAGCGGGCCAGTTCCTCGATCGCCCGGTCCAGCAGAGCGGCATCGGCCCGCAGCGCGGCCAGCTGCTCCGGGTGGGCGAGCAGTGCCGCGATCGCGTTGCCGATCAGGTGCACCGTGTTCTCGTACCCAGCGATCAGGACGAGGAAGGCCAGTGACATCAGCTCGTCCTCGCTGAGCCGGTCCTCCTGGTCACGTACGGCGATCAGCGCGGACAGCAGGTCGTCGGCCGGATGGGCGCGCTTGTCGGCGATCAGCCGGGTGAAGAAGGACAGCAGGTGGCCGACCGCCTCCCCGGCCCGTTCCGGCCGCGTCGCGTCGGGCGCGAACAGGGCGTCGGTCCAGGCACGGAAGTCGGCGCGCCGGTCCTGGGGCACACCGAGGAGGTCGCAGATCACGATGATCGGCAGCGGAGCGGCGTACGAGGGGATCAGGTCGACCTCGTCCTGCCCCGCCAGGGAGTCGAGCAGCCGGTCCGCGGTGCGCCGGATCGGCTCCCTGAGCGCTTCGACGCGGCGGGGGGTGAAGGCCTTGGAAACCATACGCCGGATACGCGTGTGGTCCGGCGGGTCCATGTTGAGGAGGTTGGCGTCCAGCGCGGGTGGCAGGGCCATGCCCCGGTAGCCGCCCGGAGTCGCGTTGCGCTTGTCCAGGGACAGCCGGGGATCGGCGAGCGCCTGGCGGACGTCGTCGTACCGTGTGACCAGCCACGCGGGAAGCCCGTCCGTGCCGGTGATCCGGTGGACCGGCCCCTCCTCACGCAGCCGTCCGTAGACGCCGTAGGGATCCTCGAACAGCTCACCGGGATCAACGGCGGGCGTCGTGGGGGAGGTTGGGTTGCTCATTGCGACAGCTAAGCAGATCCGGTGCTGGTTGCGGCGGCTGGGGCGGCGAGGTCGCGAGGGTCCCTTCGAGCCGGGCCGGCGAGCGGCGACGGTCCGGGACGGAGCCGGCCGCAACGCGCGCGTCCCGGTACTCCCGCTGGGTCCACCCACCACCGCAGGCACCGCCCGGACTTCGGGTGGGACGGGCACCGGCAGCGGATCGCCGACCGGCGACCTCGCTCGACTGCCCCTGGAACTGGCCCGCAACTCGTGCGGCGACAGCGGCATCATCCACAGCGGCTACGCCGTATGACCGGCGTTCCGAGTGGGTGGCCGTGCTCCGCGCCGACGGCTCCCGAGAGTCGGCTTCCGGCAGCGAAAGCCCGGCCCCTGCTTCGCCGCCACGACCGGTCCGGCACGGCGAACCGGCCTGCCCCGGCCGCACTCGGTGACGGTGGCCGGGATCGGAGCGTGTCATGCCCCCGCCACCCGCGCGTTCGCGGTATCGGTCAGCTCCCTGTTGCCGTCGGGTGGATGTGCGCGGCTCGCAGGAGCGTCGCCGCGCCGCGGACCGCGGCGGTGTGCGGGGCGGGGACCGTGTGCAGCCGTGCGGGGAGCAGGGCGCTGAGCCGGTGCCGGATATCGGGACGCAGGGCGCCTCCGCCTGCCAGGAGGATGTCGCGGCGCAGGGCGTCGGCGGTCAGCGAGGTGTGATCCTGGTGGAGCATCACGGTCAGCATCCGGGCGACCGCTCCGGCGATGTCCCCGGTCGTGGTCGTATCGTCCAGGTCGCTGGTGCCGAGGGCGGTCCGGCGCGCGTCGGTGACGGCGCCGTCGCTCAGCAGCACCACCTCCGTGAGGTGGGCGCCGACGTCCACCACCAGCAGCGGGCGAGTCAGGTCCGCACCGGAGGCGAGGGCGATGCCCCGCGCACTGGGCACGGTGAGGACGGCACGTGGTCGCAGCACCTCGACCGCGACGCGGGCCTGGGCACGGTAGGCGAGCCCGTCGAGAACGGGTGCGGTGACGATGACCACGGGGCGTACGAGGCGGGGCAGGCGGTCCTCGAGCAGGCGCCGCAGCATCCGGGCGCAGCCGGGGGTGTCGATGATCGTGCCGCGCTGGATGGGATGGACCGCGTCCGCACCGGGGAAGGTCACGGTGGGCGCGTCCACGACCACCCCGCGGCCGACGATCACGACGCGGGTCCGGGCGCTGCCCATGTCCAGGGCGATGCCGCGGCAGTGCCGGCACAGCGGCCAGGGCCGGTGCCGCACGGGGGCGGCCTGCGGGCGCCGCCCGCCGGTCACGGGGCGACCTCCTTGGCCTGCCGGCAGCGGGCACAGTAGCGGGCCTGCGGCACGATCTTCAGGTGTTCGGGATCAATGGTGCGCCGGCACCGGCGGCAGATGCCGTAGGTGCCCTCGTCCATGCGTTTCAGGGCCGCCTCCACGTCGGTGAGCACCATACGCGCGGACGCGGCGAGCTTGGCCCCTACTTCGGCCCGCGCGGCCGTCTGCGGTGCCCCTCCCCCGGCCCGGGCGGCCGGGGGCTGCGCGAGCCGGCGCAGCTGCTCCCGGCGGAACAGGCGCTGCTCGTTCAGGTTCTCGCGCAGCGCGGCCAGGTCTTCGGCCGACAGGACGGTCGTACTCCCGCCGTGGGTCCGGTGGTTCACCTTGTCACCCCTCGTCATGGTGCGGCGATGAAAGACGCGTGCGGGTGATGTCAGGTCGTGCGGAGCCGGCAGGCGACGCAGTAACGGGTGTGGGGAAGGATCTCCAGCCGTTCCTCGGGAATCGGCTTGGCGCATGCCAGGCAGGTGCCGTAGGTGCCGTCCTCGAGACGGGCGAAGGCCTCCGCGATCTCTTCGAGGGTCTGCTTCATGGCGGCCTTCTGCTCGGACAGCAGGGGGTCGTCCGTGCTGCGTCCGCTCTCGTCGAGCGCCTGGACCTGTGCGAGCCGGGACGAGCGTGCGTGTTCCAGGCGCCGCCGCACCTCGTGCGCGTGGAGACCGGCCCGGGTGGCGTCGAGTGACATGGCTGTTTCCTTTCTCGCGGCGTACGGCTGTCCCGAGCTCGTACGGACACGTGCTTCCGGGGCCGTAGGGCACCGGCGCGCCGGTGCTGTGGCAGGGCGCGGGTGGCCCGGCGGCGCGTCCGGACCACCCGCTGGTGGGGTGACCTCTTCCAGCCTGGCCGGGCCGGCCGCCCTCGCCTATCGGGCGCGGGCCCCATTTGCGTGGGGGCGGAGGATCCATACGTGCCGCCATGGGTGGTCGCCACCAGGGCGAATGGGCTCCACGCCCCATGGACGGCGCGCGTCGGCAGGGGCAGGCCGGCCGCGGGCCCACTCGAGCGTTCCGGCACCATGAACGCCGGTGAGGATGCCGCGACGCCCGACAGCGAGGGCGGACGGCATGGTGAAGGGGAGGCGCGAGCCTGTGTCGTTGTTCTGGCGGATTTTCGCCCTGAACGCCGTGGTGCTGGGTACGGCCACGGCGCTGTTGCTGTGGGCGCCGGTGACCGTGTCGGTGCCGGTGGTCCTCACCGAGGCGGTCATCCTGGTGGGCGGCCTGGTGGTCATGCTGGTGGCCAACGCCGTGCTGCTGCGGCTCGGCCTCGCCCCGCTCGGCCGCCTGACGAAGCTGATGGCCACCGTGGACCTGTTGCGCCCGGGCCAGCGTCTGACCACGCAGGGCGGCGGCGAGGTCGCCGAGCTGATCCGTACGTTCAACGCCATGCTGGAGCGGCTGGAACAGGAGCGGGCCACCAGCAGTGCCCGGGTCCTGATGGCCCAGGAGTCCGAGCGCCGCCGTATCGCTCAGGAACTGCACGACGAGGTCGGGCAGAGCATAACCGCGATCCTGCTGGGGCTGAAGCGGGCCGCGGACAACGCTCCCGAGCCGCTGCGCGAGGAGCTGAGGGAGGCTCAGGAGATCACCCGGGAGAGCCTGGACGAGGTACGGCGTCTGGTGCGTCGGCTGCGGCCCGGCGTGCTGGACGATCTGGGGCTGGTCAGCGCGCTGACCTCGCTCGCGGAGGGTATCGCCACGCACACCGGGATGCGGGTCGGCCGCCGTTTCGACGCCGAGTTGCCCGCACTGGACCCGCAGACGGAGCTGGTCCTCTACCGCGTCGCGCAGGAGTCGCTGACCAACGCCGCCCGGCACGCGGACGCGGAACGGGTCACCGTCGCCCTGCGGCACGCCGAAGACAACGTGGTGCTGGCCGTCACCGACGACGGCTGCGGCATCACGACGCTACGGGAGGGCGCCGGCATCCGTGGCATGCGCGAACGGGCCCTGCTCATCGGCGGCAGCCTGGAGATCACCCCGACTTCCCCCGCCGGCACCCGCGTCACGCTCACCGCGCCCGTCTCCAGGAAGCAGCCCTGACCATGTCCGACATCCCCACGACCGACCGCACCGGCACGGGCTCGAAGGCGATCCGCATCCTGCTCGCCGACGACCACGCCCTGGTCCGCCGCGGTGTGCGGCTCATCCTCGACCAGGAGCCGGACCTCGAAGTGGTCGCCGAAGCCGGCGACGGCGCCGAGGCCGTCGAACTGGCCCGCTCCCGCGACGTCGACCTCGCCGTGCTCGACATCGCCATGCCCCGGCTGACCGGACTGCAGGCCGCCCGTGAGCTCGCCGCGCTTGTGCCGGGCCTGCGCATCCTGATGCTGACCATGCACGACAACGAGCAGTACTTCTTCCAAGCGCTCAAGGCGGGGGCCTGCGGGTACGTCCTGAAGTCCGTCGCCGACCAGGATCTGGTCGCCGCCTGCCGGGCGGCGATGCGCAACGAGCCGTTCCTGTATCCGGGCGCGGTCACCGCGCTGATCCGCAACTACCTCGCCCGCGTCCGAGGCGGCGAGGAGACCGCCGACCAGATCCTCACCCCTCGTGAGGAGGAGGTCCTCAAGCTGGTCGCCGAGGGACATTCCTCCAAGGAGATCGCCGACCTGCTGTTCATCAGCGTCAAGACCGTCCAACGGCACCGCGCGAACCTCCTGCAGAAGCTGGGCCTGCGCGACCGCCTCGAACTCACCCGCTACGCCATCCGCGTCGGCCTGATCGAGCCCTGACCTCCCGCCGGGCTCGCCGTCGGCACGTCCCCCTCCGCCTCCACCGCGGCGCCCGCAGTCGTCGCACGGCAGCGCCACCGCCTGCGGGGGCCGTGAACGGCACCGCTCCGAAACGCGCACGCGCGCCGCACGCCCGGGTGGCCGGCCGGTCGTCCGGCCACCCGGGCAGCCCTCCTCGGGCGAGCGGCCACGCCTTGGGGCGCTTACGGCTTCTGCGCGACTCCGACGTAGAGGGGTACCTGTTCGCCGGCGAACTCCTGGTCCGGCTCCGGATGCCAGTCGGTGACTACTTGGACACCCGGGTCGATCAGGTCGAGCCCGGGGAAGAACCGGGTGACTTCCTCTCGTGAGCGCACCTGGGCGGGAATGCCGCTCTTCCGGTAGATCTCGACGGCCTTGCCCCAGCCGGCAGGGTCGAAGTCTCCCGTCACGTGCGACAGCACAAGGAAGCTGCCCGAGGGCAACGGGGCCATGAGCTCGCTCACGAGGTCGTACGGTCTGAACTCGTCGGAGACGAAGTGCAGAAGGGCCACGAGTGAGAGGGCGATGGGCTGCTCGAAGTCGAGGATCTCCCTGGCCCCTTCGATGATCTTGTCGGGCTCGCGGACATCGGCCTCGATGTACTTCGTCGCCCCCTCGGGCGTACTGCTCAGGAGGGCCTCCGCGTGACGGAGAACGATGGGGTCGTTATCGACGTAGACCACGTGTGATCGCGGGTTGACCGCTTGGACGACCTGGTGGAGGTTGGGCTCGGTCGGGATACCGGTACCGACGTCGAGGAACTGATGCACACCGCGTTCGGCCAGGAGCCGGACAGCCCGGTTCATGAAGCTCCTGTTGGTCCGAGCGGCGGCCCTGATCGCGGGCAGGAACGATATGACCCTCTCGGCGGCTTCCTCGTCGACGGGGTAACTGTCCTTGCCGCCCAGGTAGTAGTCGTACATGCGGGCCGGGTGGGGGCGGCTGGTGTCAATGGGCTTCAACGTCATCGCTGTTCCGTTTTCCCCTTTGTCATCGGAAGTGTGCCGTCGGGCTCGGCGATCTCTCCCTGATTATGGATCAGCGCAGGCCCTTCGGGGCCGGTCGGCCGGCCCGGACGGAGGGTGACCTCGGCGGGGGCGAACGCGTACACACGGAAGGGCCCCGGCGTCTGCCCTCACGCTGGTGCCCCGTCTGTCAAGTCGGACGAGGGGACCGCGGGTCAGGCGTGCATGCCGCTTCCTGGGCGGCCATGACCTCGTCGCCGTGTTCGAAGGCCCAGGCGCCGACAGCGTCGATGGGCTCCAGCAAGGTCCGGCCCAGAGCGGTGAGCCGGTACTCGACCCGTGGTCGAGCGGCGGGGTCTGCCAGCCGCTCGACCAGTCCGTTGAACTGCAGCCGGCGCAGAGTCTCGGTGAGGACCTTGGAGCTGATGCCCCCGATCCGCTCCCGCAGTTCGACCGGGCGCCTGGGGCCATCGCGCAGTGCCCAGAGCACCACGGCGTTCCAGGTGTTGGAGAGCAGGTCGAAGGCGAGTCGGGCACGGCAGTCGGCGAGGAAGGCGTCGGTGTCGGTCGTCACGTACCAAATGGTGCCCGAACCGCCTTCTAACGTCGGCGTGAACGGCGAAGCAGGCTTGGAGAGGAAACGCGTGATGAGAATCGGCGTACTGGGCACGGGCAACATGGCCGACGCGCTCGCCACCCACTGGGCGCGGGCCGGGCACCAGGTGATCATCGGGGGACGGAACGCGCAGAAGGCGGAACGGCTCGCGATGCGCATGGGAGGCCACGTGAAGCCTGCCGGTCTGCGCGAGGCGGCCGAATTCGGTCAGGTCGTGCTGGCCGCGTTGCCCTTCGGGGCGGGAGCGGACGTGGCACGGGACCTGGACGCGGCCCTGGAGGGAAAGGTGCTGCTCGACTGCTCCAACCCGGTCGGCCCGGGCTTCCGGTTGCTGACGGAAGGAGGCCCCTCAGCCGCGCAGCGACTTGCCGCGGCGGCACCGGGCGCTCATGTGGTCAAGGCTTTCAACCTCTGCCACGAGGACGTGTGGCGCATGCGCCCGCCCGTCTTCGATGGGCGGCCACTGGCCGTTCCGGTCTGCGGGGACGACGAGACGGCCCTCGCGCGCGTACGCGAGTTGGTGCGGGACATCGGCTGTGACCCTGTGTCCGGCGGCGGTCTCGAGCGTGCGGGACTCCTGGAAGCGACCGCCGCGCTGTTCATCGCCCTGTGGGTCGGCGAGGGAGCGGATGTGCAAGCGGTCGCACCTCCGCTGGCCTATGCGGCCGGCCCGAGCCACCGGGACACGGAAGGTGGCACGGGGGTTTCCGTCAGGAAGCCTT
>NZ_JACBWZ010001390.1 GCF_013870595.1 Streptomyces sp. WELS2
CTCGCTGCTGACCGAGGCCCGGCCGTGGCCGGAGACGGGGCGTCCGCGTCGTGCCGGTGTGTCGGCGTTCGGTATCAGCGGCACCAACGCGCACGTGATCCTGGAGGCACCGGCCGAGGAGACGTCGCCCGAGTCCGCGGCGGTCGTGCCGGTGCCCTGGCTGCTGTCGGCCAAGTCGGACGCGGCCCTGCGTGACCAGGCCCGCAGGCTGCGCGGGTTCCTCACCGAGCACCCCGAGGTCACACCGGCCGAGGTGGCTGCGGACCTTGCCGCGCGGGCGAGGTTCGCCCACCGTGCCGTGCTGACGGACCCGGCCGGCCTGGACGCGCTGATCGACGGAAGACCCGGCATCGTCACGGGCACTGCCACCCCGGGCAAGTCGGCGTTCGTGTTCTCTGGTCAGGGTGGTCAGTGGGTGGGGATGGGGCGGGGGTTGTATCAGGTGTTCCCGGTGTTCGCGCGGGTGTTGGATGAGGTGTGTGGGTTGTTGGGGTTGCCGGTGGGGGTGTTGTTCGAGGACGGGGAGGGGGTGTTGGGGGAGACGTCGTTCACGCAGCGCGGGGTGTTCGCGTTGGAGGTGGCGTTGTTCCGG
>NZ_JACBWZ010001391.1 GCF_013870595.1 Streptomyces sp. WELS2
GCAGAAGGCGAGGTTCCCGCACCTGAGGGACTACACCGCCTGGTCGGTGGACCCGCGTGACCGGGGCCGGGTGCGGGAAGCGGTCAAGGGTCAGCTGGTCGTCTCGCAGCGGGCGGAGAACGGTGCCGTGCTGGCGGCGACCGGTGTGCAGATCGCCGGTGTGCTGGACGACCTGTATCCCGGTGCCACGAAGGCGCGCCTCGGGCCGGTGTTCCACCACGGCCGGCCCACGCTGTCGGTATGGGCTCCGACGGCGCGGAGTGTGTCGCTGGAGCTGGACGGTTCGCTCAAGAGGATGCGCCGGGACGATGCCACGGGCGTGTGGTCCGTGACGGGGCCGGCGTCCTGGAAGGGCAAGCCGTACCGGTACGTGGTCAGGGTGTGGGCGCCCAGCGTGCGCGAGGTGGTCACGAACAAGGTCACCGACCCGTACTCGGTGGCGCTGACCGCGAACTCGGAGCGCAGTCTGGTCGTGGACCTGGACGACAGGTCCCTGGCCCCGAAGGGCTGGTCGGCGCTGCGCAAGCCGAAGGCGGTGCCGCTGCGGGACGCGCAGATCCAGGAGCTGCACATCCGGGACTTCTC
>NZ_JACBWZ010001392.1 GCF_013870595.1 Streptomyces sp. WELS2
GGTGTAGTCGGAGACGTCGTAACCGCCGTCCCTGAGCGGGGACTTGAAGAAGGGCGGCAGCCACAGGCAGTCGACGCCGAGCCACTGGAGGTAGTCCAGTTTGGCGGTCAGGCCCTTCAGGTCGCCGACGCCGTCTCCGTTGCTGTCCTGGAAGGAGCGGACCAGGACCTCGTAGAAGACGGCGCGTTTGAACCACTCCGGGTCCCGGTCCTTGGTCGGCGTGTCCTCGAAGGTGTCCGGTACGGGCTCGTTGACGGTCATATCGTGGGTGACCCTCCGATCTGCGGGTTGGACGGTCGCAGGACGGTGAAGACATGCGCGGGCCTGTGACCCGGTTCGAGGCGCACGTAGTTGGCCCTGCCCCAGTGGTAGGTCTCACCGGTGAGCTCGTCGCGCACCGGCACGGACTCGTGCCGGTCCAGGCCGAGTCGCGGCATGTCCAACGACACCGTGGCCTCCTGGGTGTGGTGCGGGTCGAGGTTGACGACCACGAGCACCGTGTCCGTCCCGGTGCGCTTCGAGTAGACCAGCACCGCGTCCTGATCCGC
>NZ_JACBWZ010001393.1 GCF_013870595.1 Streptomyces sp. WELS2
CGTGTAGTCGGAGACGTCGTAACCGCCGTCCCTGAGCGGTGACTTGAAGAAGGGCGGCAGCCACAGGCAGTCGACGCCGAGCCACTGGAGGTAGTCCAGTTTGGCGGTCAGGCCCTTCAGGTCGCCGACGCCGTCGCCGTCGCTGTCCTGGAAGGAGCGGACCAGGACCTCGTAGAAGACGGCGCGTTTGAACCACTCCGGGTCCCGGTCCTTGGCCGGCGTGTCCTCGAAGGTGTCCGGTACGGGCTCGTTGACGGTCATGACGCTGCGGGCCCTCCGATCCGGGGCGTCGACCGCCCGACGTGGAGCACGTGCGCGGGCGCCCGGCCGGGCGTGAGCCGCACGTAGTTGGTGCCGCCCCAGTGGTAGGTCTCGCCCGACAGTTCGTCGTGCACCGGCACGGACGCGTGCCGGTCCAGGCCGAGTCGCGGCAGGTCCAACGAGACCGTGGCCTCCTGGGTGTGGTGCGGGTCGAGGTTGACGACCACGACGACCGTGTCCGTCCCCGTGCGTTTGCTGTACGCGAGCACGGCGTCGTTGTCGGT
>NZ_JACBWZ010001394.1 GCF_013870595.1 Streptomyces sp. WELS2
GGCAGGCCGTAGCCGCTGATCGACTTCGACACGGTGACGATGTCCGGGGTGATGCCGGCCTCCTCGAAGGAGAAGAAGGCGCCGGTGCGGCCGCAGCCCATCTGGATGTCGTCGACGATGAGCAGCATGTCCTGCCGCTCGCACAGCTCCTTCAGCGCGCGCAGCCACTCGGGCCGGGCCACGTTGATGCCGCCCTCGCCCTGCACGGTCTCCACGATCACGGCGGCGGGCTTGTCCAGGCCGGAGCCCTGGTCCTGGAGGAGCCGCTCGAACCACAGGAAGTCCGGGACGGTGCCGTCGAAGTAGTTGTCGAACGGCATCGGGGTGCCGTGGACCAGCGGGATGCCGGCGCCGGCCCGTTTGAAGGCGTTGCCGGTGACGGCGAGCGAGCCCAGCGACATGCCGTGGAAGGCGTTGGTGAACGACACGACCGCCTCGCGCCCCTTCACCTTCCGCGCCAGCTTCAGCGCGGACTCCACCGCGTTGGTGCCCGTCGGGCCCGGGAACATCACCTTGTACGGCAG
>NZ_JACBWZ010001395.1 GCF_013870595.1 Streptomyces sp. WELS2
CTGCTTTGGCGCCGTTTGTGGACTGGTCGTTGTCCGCGGTGGTGCGGGGTGAGGCGGGGGCTCCGGGGTTGGAGCGGGTGGATGTGGTGCAGCCGGTGTTGTTCGCGGTGATGGTGTCGTTGGCGGAGTTGTGGCGTTCGTACGGGGTGGAGCCGGCGGCTGTGGTCGGTCATTCGCAGGGTGAGATCGCTGCGGCGTGTGTGTCGGGTGCGTTGTCGCTTGGGGATGCGGCGCGGGTGGTGGCGTTGCGTAGTCGGGCGTTGGGTGTGTTGGCGGGGCGTGGCGGGATGGTGTCCGTGGCGCTGCCTGTCGCAGAGGTTGAGGGGCTGCTGGGGGAGGGGTTGTCCGTCGCGGCTGTGAACGGGCCTGTGTCGACGGTGGTTTCCGGTGATGTCGAGGCGTTGGATGGGTTGTTGGCGCGGTGTGAGGCGGAGGGGGTGCGGGCCCGCCGGATCCCGGTGGACTATGCCTCTCATTCGGCTCATGTGGAGTCGATCCGGGAGGAGTTGCTGGAGATCC
>NZ_JACBWZ010001396.1 GCF_013870595.1 Streptomyces sp. WELS2
TGGGTGACGGCGTTGCCGATGAGGTTGGTGACGACCTGTCGGAGTCGGGCCTCGTCGGCGTGTGCCGGGGCGGTGGTGGGTTTTCCGCCGCCGGGTCCGGTCAGGGTCACCGGGCGCGTGGCGTCCAGGGCCTGGACGTCGTGGAGGGCGTCGGCGGCGAGGGTGCGCAGGTCCATGGGGGCGAGGTCGAGGGCGAAAGCCGGCTCTCGGGCGGTACCCGTGCCCTCGGTGTCCTCGTCCAGGCGGGCGAGGAGAAACATCTCCTCGACGAGGCGGGTGAGGCGAGCGGACTCCTCGGCGATGCGGCTCATCGTCTGGTCGACGTCCTCGCGGGTGGGCATGGCGCCCATGCGGTACAGGTCGGTGTAGCCCTTGATGCCGACGAGCGGCGTCCGCAGTTCGTGGCTGGCGTCGGCGAAGAAGCGCCGGGTTCTCGCCTCGCCCTCCGCACGGGCCCGGA
>NZ_JACBWZ010001397.1 GCF_013870595.1 Streptomyces sp. WELS2
CCGATCGACCAGACCCTGATCGCCGACGACCAGAACATGTACCTGTTCTTCGCCGGTGACAACGGCAAGATCTACCGGGCGAGCATGCCGATCGGGAACTTCCCGGGCAGCTTCGGCTCCTCGTACACCACGGTCATGAGCGACACCGTGAAGAACCTGTTCGAGGCGCCGCAGGTGTACAAGGTCCAGGGCCAGAACCAGTACCTGATGATCGTCGAGGCCCGGGGCGCGAACGAGCAGCGCTACTTCCGCTCGTTCACCGCGACCAGCCTGAACGGCACGTGGACCCCGCAGGCCGCCACCGAGTCCAACCCCTTCGCCGGCAAGGCCAACAGCGGAGCCTCCTGGACCAACGACATCAGCCACGGCGACCTGGTCCGCGACAACCCCGACCAGACCATGACCATCGACCCCTGCAACCTCCAGCTCCTCTACCAGGGCAAGTCC
>NZ_JACBWZ010001398.1 GCF_013870595.1 Streptomyces sp. WELS2
TGTTCGAGGATGACGTGGGCGTTGGTGCCGCTCAGCCCGAAGGAGGACACGGCGGCCCGGCGCGGCCGGTCGACGGCGGGCCACTCCCGCCGCTCGGTCAGCAGCTCCACCGCACCCGCCGACCAGTCCACGTGCGAGGACGGCTCGTCCACGTGCAGGGTCTCGGGCAGGACACCGTGCCGCAACGCCATCACCATCTTGATGACCCCGCCCACACCCGCGGCCGCCTGCGCGTGCCCGATGTTCGACTTCAACGAGCCCAGGAACAAAGGCCGTTCGGCGGGCCGCTCCTGACCGTAGGTCGCGATCAGCGCCTGCGCCTCGATCGGGTCACCCAGCCGGGTACCCGTCCCGTGCGCCTCCACCGCGTCCACGTCGGCGGCCCCGAGCCGGGCGTCGGCCAGCGCCTCCCGGATGACCCGCTGCTG
>NZ_JACBWZ010001399.1 GCF_013870595.1 Streptomyces sp. WELS2
AGGAACAGCGGCTGTTCACTCGCCCGCTCCTGACCGTAGGTGGCGATGAGCGCCTGCGCCTCGATCGGGTCACCCAACCGCGTACCCGTGCCATGCGCCTCGACCACATCCACGTCCGCCGGGCTCAGCCGGGCATCCGCCAACGCCTGCCGGATCACCCGCTGCTGCGACAAACCATTCGGCGCCGTCAGACCATTGCTCGCGCCGTCCTGGTTGACGGCACTCCCCCGCACCACGGCCAGCACCGGATGCCCCAGCCGCAGAGCGTCCGACAACCGCTCCACCACCAGCACACCCACACCCTCGGCCCAACCGGTACCGTCCGCACCTTCCGCGAACGCCTTGCAGCGGCCGTCCGCCGCCAGCCCCCGCTGCCGGCTGAACTC
>NZ_JACBWZ010000014.1 GCF_013870595.1 Streptomyces sp. WELS2
TGCGCGGCCGTCGCTTCGGGCAGCCAGTACGAGCGACGCTGGAAGGCGTACGTGGGCAGGTCGACCGGCGCGGTCTCGGCGACGGCCGGGGACCAGTCGACCGGCACGCCGGCCACGAACAGCCGGGACAGCGCGGTCAGGAAGGCGTCCGGCCCGCCCCGGTCACGGCTCAGCGTGCCGGTGGCGACGCCGGGCCCGCCGGTCCGCTTGCGGGCCTGTTCCAGGGTCTGTTCGAGGGCGGGCAGCAGCACCGGGTGCGGGCTGACCTCGACCACGACGCCGTGTCCGTCCGCCAGCAGGGCGGCGGTGGCCAGGTCGAAGCGGACCGGCTCGCGCAGGTTGCGGTACCAGTAGCCGGCGTCGAGCTCCGTGGTGTCGTGGAGGAGACCGCCGGTGACCGCGGAGTAGTACGGGATGGTGCCCTGCCGCGGCCGGACACCGTCCAGTTCGGTGTGCAGCCGCTCGCGGATCGCCTCGACGTGCGGGGAATGGGAGGCGTAGTCCACGGGGACGGCGCGTGCGCGGATACCGTCCGCCGCGCAGGACTCGACGAGTTCGGACAGTGCCTGTGTGTCGCCGGACACCACGACCGAGCCGGCGGCGTTGACCACGGCGACCGTCAGCGCGCCGCCCCAGCGCGACACGTAGTCCTCGGCCCGCTCGGCGGACAGGGCCACGGACACCATGCCGCCCCGGCCGGTCAGCGCCACCAGCGCGCGGCTGCGCAGTGCGACGATCCGGGCCGCGTCGGACAGCGACAGCGCGCCCGCGACGTACGCCGCGGCGATCTCGCCCTGCGAGTGCCCGACCACCGCGTCGGGCTCGACACCGAAGGAGCGCCACAGTGCCGCCAGGGACACCATCACCGAGAACAGCGCGGGCTGCACGATGTCCACGCGGTCCAGCGGGGCACCATCCAGGACATCGGTCAGCGACCAGTCGGTGTACGGGGCCAGGGCCTGGGCGCACTCGTCCATGGCGGCCCGGAAGACGGGGTACGCGGCGTAGAGCTCCCGCCCCATGCCGACCCACTGCGCGCCCTGGCCGGGGAACACGAAGACGGTACGGCCCGGGGTGCCGGCCCGGCCGGCGGCGATCCGGGCGGAGTCGAGCAGGACCGCGCGGTGCGCGAAGCGGGTTCTGGTGGTGGCCAGCGCGTGCGCGACCTCGGCGTCGGTCAGGTCCGGGTGGCTGCGCACGTGTTCGTGCAGGCGCTCGATCTGCGCTCGCAGCGCCTGCTTGGTCCGCGCCGTGACGATCCACGGCGCGGGGCGGGCCTCGGGGGCGGGCCGGCGGGCCGGCGGCGCGGCCGGATCGGGCGCCTGCTCGACGATCACGTGCGCGTTGGTGCCGCCCATGCCGAACGACGACACGCCGGCGAGCAGGGGCGCGTCCGGCCGCGGCCAGGGGGTCAGATCGGTCTGGACCCGCAGCGCCAGTGCGTCGAGCGGGATGGCGGGATTGGGGGTTTCGTAGTTCAGGCTCGGGGGCAGTGCGCGGTGGTACACGCTGAGGACGGCCTTGAGCAGACCGACGATGCCCGCGGCGCCCTCCAGATGACCGACGTTCGTCTTGACGGATCCGACGCGCAGGGCACTGCCGGCGTCGCCGGGCTCGGCGGGGTCGCGGTAGGCCGCCGCGAGGGCGGCGGCCTCGACGGGGTCGCCGACGGCGGTGCCGGTGCCGTGCAGCTCCACGTACTGCACATCCGCGGGACGCACGCCGGCGCGGTCCAGTGCCTCGCGGATGACCTGTTCCTGGGCCTGTGCGCTGGGCACGGTCAGGCTCTGTGTGGCGCCGTCGTGGTTGACCGCGCTGCCCCGGATGACCCCGTAGACGCGGTCCCCGTCGGCCAGGGCCCGGGCCAGCGGTTTCAGCACGAGGAAGGCGCCGCCCTCGCCACGGACGAAGCCGTTGGCCCGGGCGTCGAAGGTGAAGCAGCGGTCGTCCGGGGACAGGCCGCCGAACTCCGCCGCTCCCTGCTCGCGGGCGGCGGTCAGGTTGAGGTTCACCCCGCCGGCCAGGGCGAGCGCCGACTCGCCGCGGCGCAGGCTCTCGACCGCCAGATGCACCGCGACCAGCGCCGACGACTGGGCGGTGTCGACCGTCATGCTCGGTCCGCGCACACCGAGGAAGTGCGAGACGCGACCCGCGATGACGCCCCGGTTGGTGCCGGTCAGCGTGTGCGGTGTGATGTGTCCGGGGTAGGCCAGGGATGTGTAGTCCTCCCACATGGAGCCGACGAACACCCCGGTCGGGCCGCCCGTCAGCGTGTCCGGCACGATCCGGGCGTCCTCCAGGGCCTCCCAGGCGAGTTCGAGCATGAGCCGCTGTTGCGGGTCCATGCCGACGGCCTCACGGGGGGACACACCGAAGAACGCCGCGTCGAAGCCGTCCACCCGGTCCAGGTAGCCGCCGTGCCGTACACCCTGCCGGCCCACGGGAGGCGCGGTGATCGCGTCTGCCCCGTCGCACAGCAGCCGCCAGAACGCCTCCGGATCGGGGGCTTTCGGCAGCCTGCCCGCCATTCCGATGACAGCGACACGGTCAGCGTCCGAGTCCAAGGGGAAGCGCATCACATCGACACCTCGTGAGCCGGGGAACGAAGGAAGGCGGGGTGCTTCCGTAGCAGTCCCCACGGTGCGGTTCCGGCCGCGCGAGCGGCCTGAGCGTCGAGCACGCGAGCAGCCCTGCGACCCGGCCGGGTCCGAATCCGGACTCGACCGCGCTTCGGGCGTCTGGATCAGTGGAGCGGTTCTCGAAAGCGACAGCGTTGGCGATCTTCGAGTGAGATGCACTGGTGAGCTGGGTGCATGGGGCCGAAGTGAAGATCGGCCCGCCGCGGAGACGAGCATGGCAGCAACATCACGCCATCACCAGAGGTCAGGCCAAGGCTGTCTCAAACGCAGCACATCACAACGGCACATGCCTGATGACAAAGGCACTGTGGCCAAATTCGTACCATGCCCCATGAAAGACGTCGTTTCTTACGGACGGCCCGGCGCGGTGTCCGCCGACGGATCCGCCGGTGAGCCTGCCGGTGCGGTCGCGGAAGTCCGTCCACGCCCGCACCGCCACGACCGGGCCGGGTTCAAGGACACCGTCGACGCCGCCAGGGACAACGCCCTAGAATCCCCATTCGCACACGCCCGGAAGAACGTCCTCGACCGTCGTCCGGCCACCGCGGAACCTCCGCACGGCGATCACCACCCGGATCGAGCGAACCGACCACCGGCACCGCCGACAGCTCCGGCCGAACCGTTTCACCCCCATCGACTTCGAGACGATCGCGAGGCGCCACCGCCCCGGCGGCACAAGCCACACCACTCCGGCGGCACAAGACCCCAGCTGTCACCGATCCGTGCGTCGATCCGGCCATCAGCGCCCGGAACCCGACGCCCCGGCCCTGGTGACTTCCGATCAGGAGGCAGTGATGCAAGCCACGTTCCCCTTCACCACACCTCACCACCTCGACAACGAGCCCGAAGCCGAGGCTCTGCTCGCGCAGGCTCCGGTCGTCCTCGCGACGATGGGTCCGGCAGACGTCTGGCTCGCCCTTTCCTACAAGGCGGTGCGCCAGGTGCTGAGCGACAGCCGGTTCAGCCGGGAGGCGGCCACACTTCCGGGCAGCCCGCTGAAACTGTCCGTCGCCGCCGACCCGTTGCTGGTCTCCAGCCTGGACGGCGAACGCCACGCCCGCCTGCGCAAGCTGATGTCGCAGGCGTTCAGCCCACGCATGGTCGATCAGCTCGAGCCACGTGTGCAGTCCATCGTGGACGCCTTGCTCGACGACCTCGATCCCACCGCGGACCTCGTGGCAGGTCTGTGCGCTCCACTGCCGTTGATGGTCATCTGCGAGCTGCTCGGCGTGCCCTACTCCGAGGCCGAGGCCATCCGCAGATGGACCAGGCGGCTGTTCGTCACGGACATCACCCCGGACGAACTGCGGGCCGCGCAGGGCGAGATGCAGGACTGGCTCGCCGATCTGGTACGTCAGAAGCGGGCCCGGCCGGACGACGGGTTGATCTCGGCGATGGTCGCCGCCAACGACGAGGGCGACCACCTCACCGAACCCGAACTGCTGGCCAACCTCGAGGGCCTGCTGATCGCCGGCCACGAGACGACTGTCAACCAGCTGGGCAACTCGTTCCTGACCCTGCTGCGCCACCCGGACCAACTCGCGCTGCTGCGGTCGGCACCGGACCTGGTCGGACCGGCGGTCGACGAACTACTGCGATACAGCCGGCTTTTCACCTCGGCCGAGGTCCGCGTCACGACCGAGCCCGTCGAACTGGACGGCGTCGAGCTGGGGGCGGGCCAACCGGTGCTTCCGGTCATCGTCGCGGCCAACCGCGACCCCGGTGTGTACCCGGATCCCGGCCGCTTCGACATCACCCGCGAAGGACCGGCGGCCCACCTCGCCTTCGGGCACGGGCCGCACTTCTGCCTCGGCGCGATGCTGGCCCGTCGAGAGATGCGGGTGGCGATCGGGTCCGTGGTGAAACGGTATCCGGGACTCCGCCTCGCCGTTGACGAGTCCGAGCTCACCTACGTACCGGAACTGGTCTTCCGCGGTCTGCGGGAGCTGCCGGTCACTTGGTGATCCGTGATCCCTGAAAGCAGCTCCGTTCCGACGTCGGAGTGATGGACGGGCACACACCGCGATACGGCCGGTGACCGTGTCGCGGTGGCCGGAGTGCCCGGACAGCACCCGCACCAAGGACTCTCACCATGCGGTGGGACCCACCAGATACCGGCAGTGCGCCACCCGGAGGAGGGCGACGCCCTCGTGTGGCGTGAGGCGCGTGGTCGCGGCGTGCCACCGGAGCCGGCTCCTCCTGACGAAGAGCGGAGCGCACCGGTCCCTTTCAGAGCCCACGCGCTGCGCGCCGGTGGGACAACGGCTCCGGGCGGCGCCCGGCGCTTGCTGCGCGAGTGCCGCCCGGAGCGACGTGAAGGCGAGGAAAGCGAGAAGACTTGACCGGTAGAAGAATGGAGAAGGAAGCCCTTTCATGGCCTCGCCGCGGGTAACGCTAGCACTCAGCCGGGGATCAGGTCGCGTAGATTCTCGACGGTGATGACGCGGGAGTCCGGGTGCAGTGCCTCGGGGCGTTCGAGACCGATGTAGGTGACGGGCCCGTCCGGAACCGGCCCTCCGTCCCACAGGTCAACTGCCGTGACGCCGTCGGACATCAGGTCGACGAGGTAGCGCACCGTGAGATATTCGCGTTCCACGATGGCGCGCACCAGCGTGGACACCGACGCCTGGTTCTCCTCGACCCGGTTGGCCGACGAGATGCCCCGCAGATAAAGGTGCAGCCACTTCGCGCGCCAGCGGCCGTCGTTCTCACGCCGGAACACCAAGGGCACCGCCACCCGGCCCGCCCCACGCAGTTCCGACTTCATCCGCACCGTTCGTGGTTCGAACGGCCGGCCCTTCTGCTCGCCGTCGCGCAGCATGAATCCGAAGAAGGATTCCTCGGCCTCCTCGAAGCCTTCGCCGGCGAAGATGTTGACCTGCGGAGCGACGAAGGCGGCGCGTATCCGGTCCAGGGACAGATCGATGAACTCCGAGGCGCCGTCGGGTGCTTCGGTGATATCGCCCGAGTGCCGGCCCCCGACCGCGCCGAGGGAGGTGTAGGAGAGCCAGGAGTCGGTGCTGTAGTCGGCTTCGAGCAGCAGGGCCGAGAGGTCGTAGTCGGTTCGTCTCTCGGTCTGCTTCCAGTACACGAAGAAGCGCAGCCGCTCGCCTTCGACGGCCGCGACCGTACCCCGCGGCAGCACGCCGAGCCCGGCCGGGGCCGTCCTGCCGCTGAGCGGAAGCGCCACGTCGAAGACGTCGGGATCCACCAGCAGCCGGCCCGGCGCGGGGAGCCTGCGGCGTATCTCGGTGTCGAGGGCGGCGATCAGACGGTCGCGGTCGGCGGCCGGGACCGGTGGGCGGTCGTCGGGAGCGACCCAGCCGTGGCCGCGGCGGTTGACGAAGACCCGGGGTCTGCCGCTCTCCTGCTCCCGGTTGTGGAAGTGCTCACGGACCGAGAGCACGACCCGGCCGGAGACCTCGGGAGCTACCCGCACCGCGGCCTCCACCACCGCGTCACGCTCGTCCTGGCCGGCGGTGACGCGCAGCAGGAGGTCCAGCGACCGGAACAACTTGCCGGGTGCGGACGACAGCAGACGCACGGCGCCCATGACATCGGACGCGGCGAGCAGCTGCTCGGCACGGCTGTCGAAGGACCGGGCCTGCTTTTCGCCTCGTGCCACGGCGAACACCTCGGCCGCGTGCGGCCGGCGCGGGTACTCGTGCGGGTGCAGACGCTCGCCCAACCGCTTGAACTGCTCGCGGTAGGCGGGTACGTCGGCCAGCTTGGCGGGATTCTCCGCGACCACGGTGTCAAGGCCCGTGAGCAGCGCACGGCGCACCGCCCGCGGCAACGTCCGGAACCGGGTCGGTTCCCGCAGCGTCACATCTCCGCCCGAGAGGGCGCAGGCCAGTCGCAGCACGTCCACGACGGTGTCCAGCAGGAGGTCGGCGCCGGCGGTGAGACGGGCCGCGTTGATGACCGCCCGGTTCTCCCGGACCGGAATCGACTCCGGCCGGGGGCCGAGTGCGCACCGCTCGGCGAGGATCTCGAGGTCGCTCAGGTGCTCCTCGGCCAGTGGTGTCGGGCTTGCCGCCAGGGCCAGGTACAGGTCGGTGAGTTCGTCGTCCAGGTCCCGCCCGAGGTGCAGCACGGTCACCCGGTCGCCTGCCGAGGCGACCAACTCCTCCTGCACGGCGAGCATTTCCTCGTAGGTGTGCTGGTAGCGTCCGTAAGCGGGCAGACTGAGCAGGTCCAGCGGCCCGTTCGCCGGCTGTCCGCGCACGTTTTCGCGCGCCCCTTCGTCACCGAGGGCCGCCATCACGCACCGCGTCCAGAATTCCTCGGTGTCCGGCACGTTCGCCGGAAAGTCGATGAAGTAGGAATTGTGCCGGACGTGGTCCCCCACCATCTCGCTCACGGTGCGCAGCACCCGCTTGGCGGTGTGCACGACGGCGGGCTCGGAGATTCCGGAGAGCCGCTCCAGCAGTTGCGCCGAGAGTTTGAAGCCGACGGACATCAACGCCGCGTCGAACTGCCGTGCGGCGGCGGCACCTTCACCGGCCGCGCCGCGGGGGGCGGGAACGCGGTACGTGTGCCGGATGACCAGTGCTTCGAGACCGTGCGCCATGCACGGATGATCGCAGAGTTGCGGGAACCGACGCATCGGAGTTTCCGGTCCCGGCGGCCGGCTCCCCGAACCGGTGCGGATCTGCGTCGACGCCACCAGCGTCCAATCGCACAGCACCGGGCCCCGGAACTGCCCGTGGCTCAAGATAGGGAACGGATGTGTCCGTGTTCGGCCCGAGGCCAGGCCCGGTCCTGCACCTGGCAGCTGTGAAAACGCTGAGGTCTCGTCGAACTCCGTGCTCTGCAACGGGATTCACGACGGCAGTGGCGTACCGGCATGGACGTAGACATCGCCCTTGGCGATGTCGTCGACCTCCTCGGCCGGTACGGCGGAGAAGCCGGCCAATCGCAGGATCCCGATCAACGCCGTCTGCATGAGCAGAACGACCTCGGCATGATGTTTCCATTCCGGCGCCGCCGGATCCTGGCGTTCTGTGACTGCCTTTATGCCGGCCTCTGCCAGACCGGGCGCGCTCCAGCGAACATAGAGGCCGCCGGCGTGATCACCTTGATAGTCGTCGACTTCCACCCGGGCACCAGGCCGTTTCGGCACTTCAGGACGCTCAATGCACGCGGGAATACCGGCACGGTGCAGTTCCCGGCAGACCTGGGCCGCGAGTTCAGGCCCGGCGGCGACGCTGCGTTCCGAGGCGAACGGCCCGTGTGCCTCGACTTCGGCTCGCCTCTCGGGGTCTCTGTTCTTCAACGAGCCATCTCCTGATCCCCTTGCCTGGCAGTGAGCTCTTTCAACGTTGCCGCTCAAGAATGAGGCCGGCGGCGGCGCTTGACCAGAGGCGGTTCGGACTGCAGCGGGCATGGCGGGGGATCCGCCATGAGTTGAGTTTCGCAACGCTAGTCGGCCCTGCTGTCGCCGACGCGGTCGCACTCGGCGAGTGTGACGTCGAGCAGGGAGTGGTCCGGGGCGGTCTTCCGTCGGACCCGCAGCAGTCCGGGCGCCCGGCGTGGTCAGGTGGTCGATGACGGCGGTGCGTAGGCGTGAGCCGAGCCGACGGATATGCCGAAGCCGGCGGCGATCCGCGTGAGCGGTTCGTGCCGACGGAGGTGGACGAGGCCGACCAGAGCCCGCTGGTGAGGCGGGAGTTTGCAGCGGCGGTCACCCTCATGGGTGACGATGAGCATGTGGATCGGCTTGGGCGGTGAGGCTGATGCGGCGGGAGGAGGAGCGTCTCTGCTCATGATGCGCCGACTTGAGTTGAGCGAAGGCCCGTTCGCCGGGAGCTCGGAGTCGGGCGTGGGCGCTGCAACCGGCCCAGTGAGCGCTTCAGCGCTGCCTCTCCACCGCCAGGATCGCGGCTGCGATCGACGTACCGCTCCCCCGTCCGCCCTTCGTCCACCCGCTGGTCACCCAGGCTCCGGCGCCTTGGGCGGCGGTGGCCCTCGCGGGTGAGGCGTGAGGCAGGTCGAGTGCGGCAGATCACGGACCAACGCGGCTCCTGTGCCTGTGCGGTGAGACCTCGGACCCCGACGGCACGGGAGCCTCGGGCGTCGCGGGCGCCGAAACCGGGAACTCCCGTCCGGAAAACGAGGAGGCCGCGCGACCGGTTCCCCGGACCGAAGAATGTTCAGTCGATGCAGAACTCGTTGCCCTCGATGTCCAGCATCGGGATGCACGACTCGTTTTCCTCATCGGCGTACAGCGTTTGCACGTGGGTCGCACCGAGCGCGACCAGCCGCGCGCACTCGGCTTCGAGCGCGGCGAGGCGCTCGTCCCCCACGAGCCCGGTGCCGACCCGGACGTCAAGATGCACCCGATTCTTGGCGGTCTTGCCTTCCGGGACGCGCTGGAAGAACAGGCGCGGGCCCACGCCCGAGGGATCACTGCAGGCGAACCATGCTCCCCGCTTCTCAGGAGGCAGGGTGCGGTTGAAGTCGTCCCAGGTGCTGAACCCCTCGGGGGGCGGCGGCGTGACGTACCCCAGCACTTCACACCAGAAGCGAGCGAGTCGCTCGGGTTCCGCGCAGTCAAAGGTGACTTGGAATTTCTTGATCTCCGACATCGGCGCACAGTACCTCGTACCAGGGGCGCCCTGCCGCTCATTTCCGTGGAGGTGTTCTTCGCCGGACGGTGCCGTCAGTCCGCTCGTTCGCGGGCGGTGGGCGGGCGCCCCCACGTGGCCAGGGCCCTGAGGGGTGTGCTGCGCCCGCGGTCCGGCACCGTCCACAGTGTCTGGCCCCGCACGCCCCACCCCTCCAGCAGGGTGTTGGCCGCGAGGAAGCCGCTCGTGGCGGCGCGTTCCATGAGGGCCACGGGCAGGCCGGTGCGGACCAGGTCACCCGCCACGACCAGCCGGGGGTGCGGGGTGCGGACGGTGGGGCGGTCGCCGTAGCCGCCCACCGGGAACAGGGGACAGTCCTCGTGCCATTCGTGGCGGGCGTCGAGGACCGTCGCCGGGCGGGTCTCCGGGTAGACGCGGCGCAGTTGTTCCAGCAGACGCTTTTCTTCGGCGTCCCGGTCGGCTCCGGGCGGTACGGCGTAGGCGTGGAGTTCGACGACGGAGCCTCCGGTGCGTCCGCTCCAGCGGGCCGCCTCGTCCTCGTAGCGTTCCAGCACGCTGATGTTGTCCAGGGTGCCGAAACCGCTGGTGCCGAGGAAGCCGGGCCGGTCGTGTGCGACGGGCCGGTCCAGCCACAGCCTGCTGACGAGGAAGGGCGGGGCGGTCCGCAGCCGTCCGATCCGCTCGCGCCAGGGCGCGTCGCCCAGCTCTCCGCAGCGGCCGGCCAGTGAGCGCAGCCCGGCGGTGTCGAGGGCGAGGACGATCGCGTCGTAGCGGCGCTCGTCGCGGCCGGTGGCGGTCACGAAGCCGCCGTCCCGGGTGGGCGCGATGTGCTCGACGGCTGTTGCGGTGCGCACCTCGGTGTGGTGCCGGGTCAGGTAGCGGGCGAGCGGATCCCACAGCGCGGCGGGGAAGGGGGCGCGGGGCACGTCGAACAGCAGTCCCTCGGCGGAGCCCAGGAAGTAGATGTGGAACATGAGCGCCATCTCGGCCGCCGACAGTTCCCGCGGGTCGGCGAAGAAGCTGCGGGAGAACACCTCGAAGGCCAGGTGGCGGGCGCTGTCGGGGAAGCCCACGGCGTCCAGGAGGTCGTGGGCGCTGGTGCCGTCCAGGCGGTCGTACACCTCCGGCACGCGCACGTCGAGCAGGGTCAGGGCCGTCCTCGGGTCCATCGCGCGCAGGTCCGCGAACCGGAAGGACGGGCTGAGCGCCACGAAGCCGAGCGCGCTCAGCGGCGGGGTGCGCGGGACGTGCCGGAAGCTGTCGCGCAGGCCGGTGGCATGGCGGAGCGGGTAGTCCGGAAGTCCGGTGAGCCGCTCCAGGGCGGGGTCGGTCCGGCGCAGCAGCCCGCGCAGGTTGTAGTACTGGCGGAAGAACGCGTGGAAGCCGCGGCTCAGGGTCGCCGTGGTGCCGTCGCATCCCACGCAGCCCAGGGCGAGCGCGCCGGCGCCCGTCGCGAGAACCGTGCGCCGTGTCGCTGGCTGGGGCATGTCAGACCTCCGTACAGACGTACATATCCATGGATAACGGACGTTCCGCATCGTCTCAGCGCTCGGTCGGCGCACGCCCGTACCGCGCGGCTGACTAGGCTGGACGGACCAAGAACGAAACACGCACGTCAGCGAGGAGCAGCGCCGTGGCGGTACGAGCGGTCCGGGGAGCCGTCCAACTGGAACGGGACGACGCCGGTCACATGGCGGAGCAGGTCGGCGCGCTGCTCACCGCCGTCCTCGAACGGAACGGGCTGACCGCCGACGACCTGATCAGCATCTGGTTCACGGCCACGCCCGATCTGCACAGCGACTTCCCGGCCGCCGCCGCCCGCCGGCTCGGCATCGTCGACGTCCCCCTGATCTGCGCCCGGGAACTCGACATCGAGGGCGCCATGCCCCGGGTCGTACGGATCCTCGCGCACGTCGAGTCGGACAAGCCCCGCGCCGACATCTCCCACGTCTACCTCGGCGCCGCCGCGGCCCTGCGCAAGGACATCGCCCAGTGAGAACCGCCGCGTGGACGAGGAGAACGGGACGACACCGATGGCGACGGAGTACGGACACGGGTACGCCTACCGCAGCGAGCGGCCGCACCGGCTGCCGGCCGGGCTGCGGGCGCCGTTCGAGGCGCGCACCTGGCGGGAGTTCGGGTATGTGCTGCTGAGCCTGCCGGTGGCGATCGTGCTGTTCTGCTGGACGGTGACGATGGTCTCCCTCGGCGCGGGCCTGCTGGTGACCTTCCTCGGCATCCCGGTGCTGGCGGCGGCGCTGGCCGGCTGCCGGGGCTTCGGGGTACTGGAGCGGGCGCGGGCGCGGGCGTTGCTGGGCCTGCGGGTGGCCGACCCGGAGCCGCTGCGTCCGCTCAAGCCGGGCCCGGTGGCCTGGACGGGAGCGGTGCTCAAGAGCGGCTCCTCCTGGCGGCAGGCGCTGTACACGCTGGTGCAGTTCCCGTGGGCGGTGTTCTCGTTCTCGGTGGTGGTCACCTTCTGGAGCCTCGGCTGGTCGCTGCTGACGTACCCGCTGTGGTTCTGGGTGTTCCCGGTGTACGCGGGCCAGGGCGGTCTCCAGCTGTACGGCGACGGCCACCACAGCGTCTACCTGGACAACCCCTTCGAGATCGGTCTGGCCGCGCTGGTGGGGCTGGTGCTCACGCTGGCCGGCCCGTGGCTGGTGCGGGCCCTGACGACCGTGGACGGGCTGTTGGTGCGCGGGCTGCTCGGACCGTCGCCGCTGTCGGCGCGGGTGGTGGAGCTGGAGTCGGACCGGGGGGTCGTGGCCGACGCGGCCGCCGCCGATCTGCGCCGCATCGAGCGGGCCCTGCACGACGGCGCCCAGGTCCGGCTGGCCGGTCTGGCCATGGACCTGGGGCTGGCGAAGGAGAAGCTGCGGGACGACCCGCGGGCGGCGGCGCGGCTCGTGGACGAGGCGCACGGCGAGGTGAAGCTGGCCCTCCAGGAGCTGCGCGACCTGGCCCGGGGCATCCACCCGGCGGTCCTCACCGACCGCGGTTTGGACGCGGCGCTGTCGGCGGTCGCCTCCCGCTGCATGGTGCCGGTCCGGGTCGAGGTGGACCTCCCGGCCCGGCCGGCCCCGGCCATCGAGGGCATCGCCTACTTCACCGTCTCCGAGCTGCTGCGCAACGTCGGCGAGCACAGCGGGGCCCGGACCGCCTCGGTGGACGTGTGGCGGGCGGACGACCGGCTGCTGCTCCAGGTGACCGACGACGGCGTGGGCGGCGCCGACCCCGCCCGGGGCTCCGGGCTGGCCGGCCTCGCGGCCCGGCTGGACGCGGTGGACGGTGTCCTCGTGGTGGACTCCCCACCCGGCGGCCCCACCCGGGTGACAGCGGAACTGCCCTGGCGCGGCTGAACCGTCTTGGCGGGGCGGGCCGGTGTAAACGGTCCCGGGGTGGCGGCGCCCGTGTGACCCGCCCCGGCGTCGCAAAGCCCGTGTGACCCGTCCCGGCATGGCGGGGCCACCCAAACCGTCCCGGCAAGGCGGAGCCCGTCGCCCGCGCCGATCCGGCGTCTCGGAGCCCGGGCACGGCCGGCCCCTGGCATACGGCTGTGGGTGAAGGGCCCGTCCGCTCCCGGATCCTTCCCGGGTGAAGCCGACGGCCCACCGTTCCCGGTGCGTCCCGGTTGCGATCTTTCCCCCGGTACGGCGGCGCCGCGGCGCGATCCCTGGAATGCTGGTCTTCCGTAGGACGGCGGGCGGCCGGGGCGGACGCCGCCGTGACGGATCGCGCTGGGGAGACCGGAAGATCGTGGAGGACAGGGTGCGGGTGGTCATCGCCGAGGACTCGGTGCTGCTCAGAGAGGGCCTGACCCGGCTGTTGACCGACCGCGGGCACGATGTCGTGGCGGGCGTCGGGGACGCGGACGCACTGGTGAAGACCATCGCCGACCTGGACGGCCGGGGCGAGCTGCCCGACGTGGTCGTGGCGGACGTACGGATGCCGCCGACGCACACCGACGAGGGCGTCCGGGCGGCCGTGACGCTGCGCCGGACCCACCCGGGGCTCGGGGTGCTCGTGCTGTCGCAGTACGTGGAGGAGCGTTACGCCACCGAGCTGCTGGCCGCGTCCAGCCGGGGCGTGGGCTATCTGCTCAAGGACCGGGTCGCCGATGTGCGGGAGTTCGTCGACGCGGTGGTGCGGGTGGCCGAGGGCGGTACGGCGCTGGACCCGGAGGTGGTCGCGCAGTTGCTCGGCCGCAGCCGCAAGCAGGACGTGCTGGCCGGGCTGACCCCCAGGGAGCGCGAGGTGCTCGGGCTGATGGCGGAGGGCCGGACGAACTCGGCGATCGCCCGGCAGCTGGTGGTGAGCGACGGCGCCGTGGAGAAGCACGTCAGCAACATCTTCCTGAAGCTCGGCCTGGCCCCGAGCGACGGCGACCACCGGCGGGTGCTGGCCGTGCTCACCTATCTGAACTCCTGAGACTCCTGAGACTCCTGAGGACTCCTGAGGACTCCCGAGGACTCCCGAGGCGGCACCGCGTACGGGAGGCCCCGCGGACGCCGGGCCGCCCCGCAAGGGCTGAGCGGCGCTTGAGCGGTGCCGGACATGTGGGGAAGCCGGCACGACAGGCCCTCTCGAAATGTCATCCAATCCTCGGATGCCCTCGGGAAGGCGACCCTGACCGACGTAGGGTTGATCCTGGGATGGTCCGTGGGACGACCAAGCCCCGGACAGCCGCCTCGAAGGAGGTCCAGTTCAGTGACCAGCCAGGTCAGCAGCCCAGCGGAGCAGGCCGACGGAACCGCCGTGGGAGAGCAGCGCAAACCGGGCGACGCGAAGGACGTGCGGCGCCTGGACCGGGTGATCATCCGGTTCGCGGGGGACTCGGGTGACGGTATGCAGCTCACCGGCGACCGGTTCACCTCGGAGACCGCTTCTTTCGGCAACGACCTCTCCACACTCCCCAACTTCCCCGCGGAGATCCGTGCCCCCGCCGGCACGCTGCCCGGGGTGTCGTCCTTCCAGCTCCACTTCGCCGACCACGACATCCTCACCCCCGGGGACGCGCCGAACGTCCTGGTGGCGATGAACCCGGCCGCCCTGAAGGCCAACGTCGGCGACCTGCCACGCGGCGCGGAGATCATCGTCAACACCGACGAGTTCACCAAGCGCGCGCTGCAGAAGGTCGGCTACGACAGCGATCCGCTGCACGACGGCTCGCTCGACGGCTACCACCTCCACCCCGTCCCGCTGACCACCTTGACCGTGGAGGCGCTGAAGGAGTTCGACCTCTCCCGCAAGGAGGCCGAGCGCAGCAAGAACATGTTCGCGCTGGGTCTCCTGTCGTGGATGTACCACCGGCCGACCGAGGGCACCGAGAAGTTCCTGAAGTCGAAGTTCGCGAAGAAGCCCGAGATCATGGCGGCGAACATCGCGGCGTTCCGGGCGGGCTGGAACTTCGGCGAGACCACGGAGGACTTCGCGGTCTCCTACGAGGTCGCGCCGGCCGCCAAGGCCTTCCCGGTGGGCACCTACCGCAACATCTCCGGCAACCTCGCCCTGGCCTACGGCCTGATCGCCGCCTCCCGCCAGGCGGACCTGCCGCTGTTCCTGGGCTCGTACCCGATCACCCCGGCCTCGGACATCCTGCACGAGCTGTCGAAGCACAAGAACTTCGGGGTGCGCACCTTCCAGGCCGAGGACGAGATCGCGGGCATCGGCGCGGCGCTGGGCGCGGCCTTCGGCGGCTCCCTCGCGGTGACGACCACCTCCGGCCCCGGTGTCGCCCTCAAGAGCGAGACGATCGGCCTGGCGGTCTCCCTGGAGCTGCCGCTGCTGGTGGTGGACATCCAGCGCGGCGGCCCCTCCACGGGCCTGCCGACCAAGACCGAGCAGGCCGACCTGCTCCAGGCGATGTACGGGCGCAACGGCGAGGCGCCGGTGCCGGTGGTCGCCCCGCGCACCCCGGCGGACTGCTTCGACGCGGCGCTGGAGGCGGCGCGGATCGCGCTGACGTACCGCACGCCGGTGATGCTGCTGTCGGACGGCTACCTGGCCAACGGCTCCGAGCCGTGGCGCATCCCGGAGCCGGAGGAGCTGCCCGACCTGACGGTGCGCTTCGCGCAGGGCCCGAACCACACGCTGGCCGACGGCACCGAGGTGTTCTGGCCGTACAAGCGCGACCCGCAGACCCTGGCCCGGCCGTGGGCGATCCCGGGCACCCCGGGTCTGGAGCACCGCATCGGCGGCATCGAGAAGCAGGACGGCACGGGCAACATCTCCTACGACCCGGCCAACCACGACCTCATGGTCCGCACCCGCCAGGCCAAGATCGACGGCATCGACGTCCCGGACGTCGAGGTCGACGACCCGCACGGCGCGAGGACCCTGGTGCTGGGCTGGGGCTCCACCTACGGCCCGATCACGGCGGCGGTACGGCGGCTGCGGGCGGCCGGCGAGTCGATCGCCCAGGTCCATCTGCGCCACCTCAACCCCTTCCCGCGCAACCTCGGCACGGTCCTGAAGGGCTACGACAGGGTGGTGATCCCGGAGATGAACCTCGGGCAGCTCGCGACCCTGATCCGGGCGAAGTACCTGGTCGACGCCCACTCCTACAACCAGGTCAACGGCATGCCGTTCAAGGCGGAACAGCTCGCCGCGGCGCTGAAGGAGGCCATCGATGACTGACGCCACCAACGGGCTGCTCCAGCTGGTCCCCAAGGCCGAGGCCAAGCAGTCGATGAAGGACTTCAAGTCGGACCAGGAGGTGCGCTGGTGCCCCGGCTGCGGTGACTACGCCATCCTCGCGGCCGTGCAGGGCTTCATGCCCGAACTGGGCCTGGCCCGGGAGAACATCGTCTTCGTCTCCGGCATCGGCTGCTCGTCCCGCTTCCCGTACTACATGAACACCTACGGGATGCACTCCATCCACGGCCGCGCCCCCGCCATCGCCACCGGCCTGGCCACCTCCCGCCGCGACCTGAGCGTCTGGGTCGTCACCGGCGACGGCGACGCCCTGTCCATCGGCGGCAACCACCTCATCCACGCCCTGCGCCGCAACGTCAACCTGAAGATCCTGCTGTTCAACAACCGGATCTACGGCCTGACCAAGGGCCAGTACTCCCCCACCTCCGAGGTCGGGAAGATCACCAAGTCGACGCCGATGGGCTCGCTCGACGCCCCCTTCAACCCGGTGTCGCTCGCGCTCGGCGCCGAGGCGTCCTTCGTCGCCCGCACCATCGACTCCGACCGCAAGCACCTGACGGAGGTGCTGCGCGCCGCCGCCGCACACCCGGGCACCGCGCTCATCGAGATCTACCAGAACTGCAACATCTTCAACGACGGCGCCTTCGACGCCCTGAAGGACAAGCAGCGCTCCGAGGAGGCCCTGATCCGGCTGGAGCACGGGCAGCCGATCCGGTTCGGCGCCGGGGGCACGCGAGGCGTCGTACGCGACCGGGCCACCGGCGACCTGAAGGTGGTCACCGTGACCCCCGACAACGAGGCGGAGATCCTGGTCCACGACGCCCACGCCGCGTCCCCGACCACCGCCTTCGCCCTGTCCCGCCTCGCCGACCCGGACACCCTGCACCACACGCCCGTCGGGGTGTTCCGCTCGGTCGACCGGCCGGTCTACGACACCCTCATGACCGAGCAGCTCGACACCGCCGTGGAACAGCGCGGCAAGGGCGACCTCGCCGCGCTGCTGGCGGGCGGCGACACGTGGACGGTCGTGGGCTGACCTTCCCGCCGACTCACGAGGCCCGGGACCGGACGTCCCGGGCCTCGTCATATGTCCGGCCGGTGTCCCGGGCGTCGTCGTACGCCCGGCGGGCCGCATCGACCCGGTCCATGCGGTCCTGGGCCCACCGGGTGAGGGCCCGCACCTGCTCCGCCGCCTCGCGGCCGAGACCGGTGAGCGAGTAGTCGACGCGGGGCGGGATGACCGGCTTGGCGTCCCGGTGCACCAGTCCGTCGCGCTCCAGGGTCTGCAGGGTCTGGGTGAGCATCTTCTCGCTGACGGGCCGGCCGCCGGCGGCGCCGACCGCCCGGCGCAGCTCGCTGAACCGGTACGACCGCTCCAGCAGCTCGTTCAGGACGAGGACGCCCCAGCGGCTGGTGACGTGTTCCATGACCAGGCGGTGCGGGCAGAGCGCCTCCGCCTCCCTCTTGCTTACCGTCATGCCAGTACCTTACTTCAAAGTGGGTACTTTCTCATCAACAGCGCCTCCCGTACGGTCAGTGCCATCAGGACATCGCACCCAAGGAGCGCAACCATGAGCATCGTCGTCACCGGAGCCACCGGACACCTCGGCCGTCATGTCGTGGCCCAGTTGCTGGAGAAGGTCCCGGCGGAGCGGATCACCGCCGTCGTCCGGGACGCGGCGAAGGGCGCCGACCTCGCCGCGCGGGGCGTGCGGCTGGCCGTCGCCGACTACGACGCGCCCGAGACCCTGGAGGGCCTGTTCGCGGCCGGCGACAAGGTCCTGCTGATCTCCGGCAACGAGGTCGACAAGGACCGGGTGGCGCAGCACACGGCCGTCATCGACGCGGCGAAGGCGGCCGGTGTCGCGCTGCTCGCCTACACGAGCGCCCCGGGCACCCTGACCGCCGCGCTGGCGGACACCCACCGGGCGACCGAGAAGGCGCTGCTCGCCTCCGGTCTGCCCTACACCCTGCTGCGCAACGGCTGGTACCACGAGAACTACACCGAGCTCCTGGCGCCGGTGCTGGAGCACGGCGCGGTCGTGCAGGCCGCCGGCGACGGCCGGGTCTCCTCGGCCGCCCGCGCCGACTACGCCGCCGCCGCGGTCGCGGTGCTGACCGGCGAGGGCCACGAGAACACCACGTACGAGCTGGGCGGCGACGAGGCGTGGAGCTTCGCCGAGTACGCGGCCGAGCTGAGCCGGCAGACCGGCCGGGAGATCGTCTACCGGCAGGTCTCGGTGGCGGACCTCACCGGCATCCTGACCGGCGCCGGGCTGCCCGCGCCGCTGGCCGGGATCCTGGCCGGCGTGGACGCCTCGATCGCCGAGGGCGAGCTGGTCGTCTCCTCCGGCGACCTGTCCCGGCTGATCGGCCGCCCCACCACCCCGCTGGCCGAGGCCGTCACGGCCGCGCTGAAGAACTGAGCCGGCGGCGGGGCCGGCCCGGCCGAGGGGCGGCTCGTCCACCCCGCCCTCCCCTGTCATGACCGTATTACCAATACGAACATGACACCGGAGGGCGTCCGGCGCTACCTTCGTGCTCGCGTGTCCGCACCGGGCACGCGAGCGAGAGGGAGGGGCCGGTGGCCGGGAATTCCGAGGGTGAACACCGCATAGGCCTGCTGAACGGCTTCGCCGCCTACGGGATGTGGGGCCTGGTGCCCCTGTTCTGGCCCCTGCTGAAACCGGCCGGGGCCATGGAGATCCTCGCCCACCGCATGGTGTGGTCCCTGGTGGTGGTCGCCGTCGCGCTGCTCGTCGTGCGCCGCTGGGCCTGGGCCGGGAAGCTGCTGCGCCAGCCCCGGCGGCTCGGTCTGGTCGTGGTGGCGGCCGCCGTGATCACCGTCAACTGGGGCGTGTACATCTGGGCGGTCAACGCGGGCCACGTCGTGGAGGCCTCGCTCGGCTACTTCATCAACCCGCTGGTCACCATCGCGATGGGCGTGCTGATCCTCAAGGAGCGGCTGCGGCCCGCGCAGTGGGCGGCGGTCGCGGTCGGTCTCGCCGCCGTCGTCGTGCTCACCGTCGGCTACGGCCGCCCGCCGTGGATCTCCCTCTGCCTCGCCTTCTCCTTCGCCACCTACGGGCTGGTGAAGAAGAAGGTCGACCTCGGCGGGGTGGAGTCGCTGGCCGCCGAGACCGCGATCCAGTTCCTGCCGGCGCTGGGCTATCTCATCTCGCTGGCCGTCCAGGGGGACGCCACGTTCGCGACCGAGGGCGCCGGGCACTCCGCCCTGCTCGCCTCCACCGGCCTGGTCACCGCCGTGCCACTGGTCTGCTTCGGCGCGGCGGCGATCCGGGTGCCCCTGTCCACGCTGGGCCTGTTGCAGTACCTGGCCCCGGTCTTCCAGTTCCTGCTGGGCATCCTCTACTTCCACGAGGCCATGCCGGCCGAGCGGTGGGCCGGGTTCGCGCTGGTCTGGCTGGCGCTGGTGCTGCTCACGGCCGACGCGCTGCGCTTCTCCCGGCGCCCGCGCCGGCTCCCCGAACCGTCACCCCTCACCACCGGGACACCCTCGTCGGCACCCGCGGACGCCTGACCGGGGCGGGAGTACCACGGGTACCAGGGGCGGTACGGGTACTACGGGCGCCGGGGTAGGTACTACGGGTACTACGGGCAGGCTCCGGAGCGGTCAGGCCTGTGCCGCCTTGGCCGCGCGGTCGGTCAGACGGACCATGCGGGCGCGGGCGGCCTCCAGCGGGCGGGGATCGTCCGCGGCGGGGCCCGGCTCGGCGCCGAGGTCCGTCCACAGGTCGATCAGGTCACGGCCCAGCCGCAGGCCCTCCTCCGGGTCGCGCACCGCGCGCCAGGCGGTCGCCGCGCTCTGCAGGTTGCCGTAGGCGGCGTGGCCGTCCTGGGCCTCGTGGCGCAGCCGGGCCAGCTCCAGCGACAGCCGACAGGCGCGCACGGGGTCGTCCGCCAGGTAGGCGATGTACGCGGACAGCTCACGCACGTGCAGCACCTCGGCGTGGTGCGGGCCGAACACGGCGGAGGCCTCGGCGAGCGTCCGTTCGGCCAGCTCCGCCGCCGTGTCGATACGGCCCGCGCGCACGGCCTCGTTGATCCGGCCCATCGGCTCGGCGAGCAGTTCCGCGCCCTCGGCGGTCTCGGTCAGCGGGCCGTCCCCGAGCACCTCCTCGGCGACCGCGTCGAAGCCGCGGGCCGGGGTCTGCGCGGGGGCGGGCTCGTCGAAGGGCAGGCCCAGGCCCGCGTCCCCATCCGCTCCCGAGGCCGAACCCGCGGCCACACCCGTGCCCGCGTGCCGCGTGTCGGCGGGCGCGGGCCGCGTGTCCGTCGCCGGCGGAGGACCGGACGGGCCGGCCGGCGCCTGCGGGGTGCCCGGCATGGTGTGCGCCGCGGCGGCCGTGTCCGGTGTCCCGGGTGCGGTCAGCCGGACCGGTTCGCCGGTCACCCGGCTGGAGCCGTCGGCCGCGACCTCCAGGGGGACCACACAGCCCGCGAGGTCGTCGTGGACGGTGGCGTGTATGGGCGCCCCGACGCTGATGGCCAGGCTCTGGAGGCGGTTCAGGACGGCCTGCTGGATCCCCTCGCCGGGCGCCGTGGCGACCGGTACCCCGTCCACCACAGCGCTCTCCGGGCCGTACACCCGGACGGGCACCGCCGCCGGGTACCCCACGGTCCGCGGCGCCCGCTTCTTCTCGAAGCTGAGTCCCATCGGTGTCCCTCCACTCCCCGGCGTCGCGATCCGGTCCTGCGCGTCCTGACCACCAGTGTGTCGGCTGGCCACGGCTGCCGGGTCACCGCGACGTCACAGCCTCGCACCAGCGACCCCTGGCGCGAGTTGATTGCGTGTGCATAAGATGCACACGCACCTTGTTCGTGGCACGACCCGACGCATCTGGGGGACCCCATGAGCCGCCGCTTTCTCTTCGTCCTGGGCAGCGCCCGCGCCGAGGGCAACACCGAGCTGCTGGCCCGCCGGGCCGCCGAACAGCTCCCCGCCGACGTCGAACAGCACTGGATCGACCTCGCCGGGCAGCCGCTGCCCGACTTCGAGGACCTGCGGCACGACAGCGACCACGTACGGCCGCCCTCCGGCACCCCGGCCGGACTGCTGCTGGACGCCACGCTCGCCGCCACGGACATCGTGATCGCCTCGCCGGTGTACTGGTACTCGGTCTCCGCCCAGACCAAGCGCTACCTGGACCACTGGTCAGGCTGGCTGCGCACCCCGGGCCTCGACTTCAAGGCGAGGATGGCCGGCCGCACCCTCTGGGGCGTCGCCGCACTCGCCGACCGGGAGCTGTCCGTCGCCGACCCGTACGCCGGCACCCTGCGCAACTCGGCCGCCTACCTGGGGATGCGGTTCGGCGGGGTACTGCTGGGCAGCGGCAGCAAACCGGGCGACGTCCTGACCGACACCGGGGCGCTGACCCGCGCCAAGACCTTCTTCGCCCAGGACGCGCCCCTCGCGCGCTTCCCGTACGAGACCGCCGGCGCCGCCTGAACCCCCGCCACCGGCCGCCCGCCCCTAGGCGGTGATGTCCTTCGCCGTGAACCGCGCCCAGGCCGCCGAGCCGAACACGGCCGCGTACAGCCCCTGGAGGCCGAGGTCGCGCAGCAGGTCGTCCCAGTAGACGGGATCGCGCATCAGGTCGGCGAACGACAGCCAGTAGTGCGAGAAGAGGTACGGCTGCACCGCGTGCAGCTGAGGTATCTGGTCCACGATCTGCACGGTGATGAGCAGGCCGACCGTGGTCGCCATCGCCGCGATGCCGCTGTTGGTGAGGGTCGACACGAACAGGCCGAGGGCCGCCACCCCCACCAGCGACGCCGCGACGACCAGGGCGATCAGCAGCGCGCGGGCCAGCCCCTCGCCGAGGCCGATCCGGGTGCCGGAGATCGTCGTCAGCTCGCCGAGCGGGAACAGCAGCGCCCCCACGGCCAGCGCCGAGACCGCGACCACCAGGGTGGCCAGCAGGCAGAAGGCCAGCACGGTCGCGTACTTGGTGAACAGCAGCCGGGTGCGGCCGGACGGGGCCACCAGCAGATAGCGCAGGGTGCCCGCGCCCGCCTCCCCGGCGATCGCGTCGCCGGCCACCACACCGACCGCCATCGGCAGGAAGAACGGCAGGGTCGCGGCCAGCGCGGTGAACACCAGGAACAGTCCGTTGTTGGTGATCTGCGCGATGAAGGCCGGGCCCTCGCCGCCCCCGCCACCCGCCTGCCCGCCGCCCCGGGTCTCGATCCGCACCGCGACCCCGACCAGCACCGGCACCGCGGCCAGCACCCCGAGCAGGGCGAGCGTGCGCCACCGCCGGACGGTGGTGACGAGTTCGCTGCGCAGCAGCCCGAGGGCCCACAGCGGATTCGGCCGGCGCACGGCGGCGGCCCCCGTCGAGCGGTCAGCCCGCGACATCGAAGCCCTCCCCGGTCAGCGCCACGAACGCGTCCTCCAGCGAGGCACGTTCCACGGTCAGGCCCCGGACCCGGACCCCGGCGGTGACCAGGGCCGCGGTCACCTCGGCGAGGTCCCGGCCGGGCGGTTCGCCGGTGACCCGGTCGCCGTCGGCGGTCACGTCCCCGACGCCCAGTTCCTTCAGCACCCGGGCCGCCTCGGCCGGGTCCGGGGTGGTCACGACCAGCCGGCCGCGCGCCCCGGACGCCAGCTCGGCCACCTCGCCCTGGACGACGAGCCGGCCCTGCGCCATGACCGCCGCGTGGGTGCACACCTGCTCGATCTCGTCCAGCAGGTGCGAGGAGAGGAAGACGGTCGTACCGTCCGCGGCCAGCTCCCTGATCAGGGTGCGGATCTCCCGCATGCCCTGCGGGTCGAGGCCGTTGGTGGGCTCGTCCAGCACGAGCAGCCGGCGCGGCCGGAGCAGCGCGGCGGCCAGGCCCAGGCGCTGTTTCATGCCGAGCGAGTACGCCTTCGCCTTCTTGCCGGCGGCCGCCGTCAGGCCGACCCGGTCCAGCGCGGCGGCCACGCGCGCGTGCCGGGTGCGCGGGTCGGCGGTGGGGTCGGCGGAGTCGTAGCGCACCAGGTTGTCCCGGCCGGAGAGGAAGCCGTACAGAGCGGGGCCCTCAATGAGGGCCCCGACCTGCGGAAGGACCGTACGGGCCGCTCGCGGCATGGGACGGCCCAGCAAACGGACCGTGCCCGCGGTCGGTTCGATCAGGCCCATCAGCATCCGGATGGTGGTGGTCTTGCCGGAGCCGTTCGGGCCGAGGAAGCCGAAGACGCTGCCCGCCGGGACGGTCAGGTCGAGACCGTCCACGGCGAGCTGTCCGCCGCGGTAGCGCTTGGTGAGCCCGCGTGTGTCGATCACGCTCGGCGGGCCGGCGTGCGGCAGGCCGCCGCGCTCGCGTTCGTCCATCGGCTTCCCCTCGTCCGTCGGTCCCTGGGGGTCACTTCCCCGCGTCGGCCGCCTTCACCAGGGTCTCCTTCGTCACCAGACCGGCGTACACCTTGCCGTCGTCGGTGATCAGGGCGTTGACCAGGCGGGTGGAGAAGACCGTGCCCTTGCCGAACCTCCCGGTGACCGGGTCGCCGAGCGAGCCGAGGAAGCCGCCGAGGTCGCCGCCCTGGCTACCGGTGGGCAGGCCGCCCTTGGCGCCGGTGTCGGCGGTGGCGACGGACGTCCAGCCCTTGCCGAGGACGTCCAGCCCGCCGAGGCCCCCGGCGAGGTCCCCGCCGTGTTCGGGGGCCGGGGTCTTGGCCGGCGCGTCCTTCTCCTCGGTGACCTTCGCGCCCTTCGGCGGGGTGAAGTCGAAGGTGGAGGCGGCCGGCCGGTCGAACGAGACCTGGGTGAAGCCGGCGTCGACCACCGCGGCCCCGCCACTCCTCGGGGTGAGCGTGAACTTCAGCGGCATCCAGGTCTTCGCGTCCACGGCGATGCTGATCGCGCCGACCGTGGTGCCGGACTGCCGGGGCCTGATCAGCAGCTTGTAGGCGTCGCGGCCGGCCACCTGCGCGGTGCCGTCGACGGTGACGGAGGTCGTGTCGTCCACCGCCTTCAGCGCCTCGTCGGCGAAGTCCTTCGGCGTGGCCGGCGGCTCGGCGCGGCGCTCCTTGCCGGTCCGGGCCCCGGTGGAGTGGTAGACCTCGTTGCTCTTGCTGTCGTAGCCCCAGACGTCCTTGCCGTCGTGGATCAGGCTGTACTCGGCGCCGCGCTCCAGCAGCGACACCTTCTGCCGGTCCGGGCCGTCGGCGGCGACCCGCAGGGTGTGCATGCCGGACGCCAGCTCGGTGAGCCGGGACCGCGGGTCGGCGGAGGAGCCGTCGCCGGAGCCGCCGTGGTCCGCGCCGGAGAGCAGGCCGTTCTCCAGGCCGCCGAGGTCGGGCAGGCCGAGGTCGGTGGTGATCTTCACGGTGCCGGACAGCCGCTGCACGTCCGACTTGGCCATCTTGTCGACGAGCTGCTGCGCGGTGATCTTCGGCAGGTCGGGGTCGCCGGAGTCGGCGAGTGCCGGGACGAGCCCGATCGTGGCCGCCGCCACCCCCACCACCGCGACGGGAACGGCGTACCGGGCGGCCTTGCGCCGGCCGGGGCCCGGAGCCCCGTCCCGCGCGGCCCCCTCGTGCGCGGCGCCCACTGCGTCGTCGGATTCGTACGGTGCCATGTGTGCCCTACCTCCGTCGTCGGCGGCGGCTGTTCTCACGCTGGTCAACCCTGAGCCGCCATTCTCACCCGAATCGATGAGTTGTGGTGATGCGTGCGGTTTCCATAGGACCAAATCCGCCGTGCGGAAGCGTCACCCCTCGGAGGCAACTGCGCCTACGCCTGCGGTATGACACACGACGGCCGCGTCAGCCCGCGACCCGTAGGGGTCGTAAGGGAGGCCACCCCCATGTGAGGGACGCCGGGATCCGGCCACGGAAGGGACACCGGGGTCCGGCGGGCCATGCGGGGGTCCGTCGGGAGTCGTACGGCTGTACGGTCGTACGCCGGTCGAGCCGGGGAGGTACGACGGCTGGCCCGAGTGGCCCGGGCCGGGTCAGCCGGCGCGGTGGACCACCGCGTCGCACAGTTCGATCAGCGCGGCCTTGGCGTCGCACT
>NZ_JACBWZ010000140.1 GCF_013870595.1 Streptomyces sp. WELS2
CCTGATCCAGCTCGCCGAGTTCGTGAAGGCGTTCGAGGAGAAGTTCGGCGCGGGAATGGCCGGGGCGACCGGACCGCCCGCGCGCTCCGGTCGCCCCTGTTGCCGCTGACCAGCCGTCACGCCGGCCCTCGGCCCGCATCCGGTGAACGCCGCGTCGCCGACGAACCGGTTCCCGTTGCCGTCGATTTCCGAGGCCGTGACGACGACGGTGGAGTCGACCCCGATGACGTTCCGCGGGATCTGGAGGTTCCACGTCCCGTTCCCGGGGGACCAGGTCCACCAGCCCCGCCACCCGGCGGTGACGTTCCCGCCGATGGCCGCGAGGCCTTGTGCCTGGTCACTGGACTGCGAACTGCCGGTGACGCAGGCGCCGATTCGCATGTCACTCGGTAAGTCCGCGGTGACATATGAGGGTTGCGGCGATTGGCATCCCCCCGGCCGACCGTCGTGATCGTCAGCGGGCGAACTTCTCGATGGCCGCGGGGGTGACGGGGGTGAAGAAGTTGACGAGGTTGCCGTCGGGGTCGCGGAACAGCAGCGACCGGTTGCCCCAGGGCATCGTGGCGGGCTCGTTGACGAACTCGGTGACGAAGCCGGTCAGGTTCTGGTGCACGCGGTCCACGTCGTCGACGAGGAACTCGGTGATCACGCTGTGGTTGGCCGCCGGGCGGGCGGAGCCCGGGGCGAACAGCGGGACCGTGCGGGTGCCGGCGATCGCGAGCGTGGCACCCGCGGTCCTGATTTCGGCGAAGTCCTCGGTGGCCCACGTCGCCCGTGCTCCTGTGGCCCGCTCGTAGAAGGCGACGAGGCGCGCCACGTCGCTGGTGATGACGCGGATCGAGACGAAGTCCGTGTGCATGGGAATCTCCTTGGCCGTGCTGGAAGCGTGCACGTCGCAGGGTAGGACGAATAGTGGACAGAATCGGTCCTCTATTCGCGTTAGGCTGCGGACATGTCCCGACCCACCGGCCGCGTGCTGACACTCCTGGAGCTGTTGCAGTCGGGCGGCACCCGGACGGTGGCCGAACTCGCCGACCGGCTCGGCGTCGAAGGGCGCACCGTGCGCCGGTACGTGGACCAGCTGATCGACCTCGGTGTGCCCGTGGAGTCGGTGCGCGGCCGCTACGGCGGCTACCGGCTCGCCCCCGGGTACCGCCTGCCGCCGCTCATGCTCAGCGACGACGAGGCGCTGGCCGTGCTGCTCGGTCTGGTCGCTGGCCGCCGAGCCGGGTTGACGACGACGGAGCACACGGCGAGCGAGACGGCGTCGGCGAAGATCAGGCGGGTGCTGCCCCGGCACATCGCCCGCCGGCTCGACACACTCCTGGAAGCTCTCGCCTTCACGGACCAGCCCGGCGAGTTCGGCACCCCGAACGCCGAGGTCCTGCTCACGATCGCCGACGCGGTGCGCCACCACCGCCCGGTCTCGCTCCGCTACACCGACCGCGACGGACGGCGCAGCGAACGCACGCTGCACGCGTACGGGATCGTCGCCCACGCGGGCCGGTGGTACGTCACGGGCCAGGACGCCCGGAGCGGCGAGGACCGGACCTTCCGGCTCGATCGCATCGCGGACGCGCGGACCCTGCCCGGCTCCTTCGAAGCGCCGGCGAGTCCGAGTCCGGCACAGCGCGTGCTGTCAGGGTTCGCCACGGCCGGGTACCGGCATGAGGTGATCTTGCGCATCCATGGGACGGTCGAGCAGATCCGCGCCCACCTTCCGGCGAGCGTCGCGAGCGTGGCGGAGCAAGGGTCGGCGGCCGGCGAGGACCCGGCGACCGAGCGCTGGCTGCGCGTCGAGCTGCGGGCGGAGCGGCTCGACTGGTTGCCTCCGGTACTCGCCGCACTCGACCGGCCGTTCGTCATCGAGCGCCCGGACGAACTCCGCGACCTCGTCATCGCGCTCGCCGATCGCCTCTCGGCCCACGCCCGCCGAACCTGACCCAGGGCAACCACTCGTCCGCAGTCTCGCCACGTGCCGACCGTGCGACGGAGCCGCCTCCTCTTCCGGCGGCCCGCATTCCGCCCCCGGGAGCGCCCGGCTGTCGCTACCGTGGACCTCGCGCCGCCCGGACCGGGCGGCCATAGGCGGGGGGGATCGTATGTCACGTTCCGGGGAAATCGGCCTGGCGGACGCGGTGGCGGCCATACGCGAGGAACTGCTGGCGGCGGCCGAGAGCGGGAACGGCCAGGAACTGCAGTTCACCGTGGGACCCGTGGACCTGGAGTTCACCGTGGTACTGCGTGCCGACGCCACCGTGAAATCCGGCTTCCGCGCCTGGGTGCTGTCCGGCGACGCCGAGGCGGGGGTGGGCCGCGAGCGCACCCAGCGCATCGCCTTCACCCTCACCCCCCGCCATGCCGACGGCCGGGACTTCTCCGTGCGCGGCGGCTGGAACCGGCCCACGGGCTCCGGCAGCCGCTGAACCCGCATGGAGGGCTTTCGTCCGGTCGGCGTGGTCGGCCTCGACGGCCCCGGGTCGGGTTGTCTCGTAGGACCACGCCTGGTGCTCACCTCGGCCCACCTCGTCCGCGAAAAGGGCGCCGAGGTGAAGCTGTTCCGGCCCCGCCACGATGGTGATCACGCCGGAGAGGTGGTGTGGTGCGGCACTCCCCACGGCCGCGATGACGCGGCGCTGGTCCGCATCACCGGCTCCGAATGGCCCGAACCGGCGGGCCGGCCACCGCGCTGGGGCCGCTTCGTCACCCACCGGACGGGGCAGAAAGCCGCGATCTGGGGTCTTCCCGATGTGGTCCAGCGTCCCGGCCGGGACATCGAGGCCTACCAGCTGACGTGCGAGATCAACCCGGGCAGCGGGTTCGTGCACGACCGCCACTACTGCACCCTCGACCAGCACCCGCCCACCTGGCACGACCCCAAGAGCTCCCCATGGGGCGGCCTCTCCGGCGCCCCCCTGTACTGCGGGAACCTGCTCGTCGGGGTCGTCGCCGTCGACCCGGCCCACTTCGCGCACGGCACGGTGACGGCGGTGCCCGTCCCCGTCCTGGACTCCGACCCGGACTTCCGCGCCGCCCTCGTGGCGGCCGGGGCCTACACCCCGCCGGAAGGCGTCGAACTGAGCGCACTGGCCGACCTCGGCCGACGGCCGCCGACCGCACCGCCGGTCTCTCCCGCGGGACTGCTGCGCGCCGAACGGAACGTCGTCCCGTTCTACGGCCGCACCGAGGTTCTCGCCGACCTCGAGGACTGGTGCGCCGCGGACGGCTTCGGCGCCCTGCTGTTGCACGGCGCCGGCGGCCAGGGGAAGACCCGGCTCGCCGGCCGTCTGGCCGCGGACCTGACCGCCGCCCCGGCCGACCGGGCGGGGGACCGCCCGCCGTGGCAGGTACTGTGGCCCGCCCCCGAGGCACGGCCCGACGACCTCGAGGTCGTCCGGGACGTCGCCGCACCGCTGCTGGTCGTACTGGACTACGCCGAGACCCGCCCCGAACAGGCCGCGGCCCTGCTGCGCGCCGCCGCGGCACACTCCGGCGGACACCCCCTCAAACTGCTGTTCCTCGCCCGGTCCGACGGTGACTGGTGGACGGCACTGCGCACCCGGGAGGCCTACGCCAGGGACCTGCTCGCCGGGGCACGCAAGCTGGCCCTCACCGGGCTCCAGCCCGACCCGGACGACCGGCGGCCCGCCTACCGGCGCGCCCTGACCGCGTTCGCCGTCACCCTGCCCACGCTCCCCGCGCCGCACGGCCAGGAGAAGCCGGACTGGGCCGCCCTCGCCGCCGCTCTGCCCCCGCCCGCACTGGACGAAAGCGGCCACGGCAACGCCCTCACCCTGCACATGACGGCGCTCGTCGACCTGTTGGACGCGGCTGCCCCGAGCGGTCCGGGCGCGACGCGCGGACCCCTGCACGACGAGGCGGAACAGGTGGAGGACCGGCTGCTGGAACACGAGGGCGGATACTGGCGGAACAGCGCCGAGGCGCGGCCGGACCTGCACGGACACCTCAGCCAGGACACGCTGGAGGACGCCCTCGCCGCCGCGCTGCTGGTCGGTGGAGTGGACCGGGAGGAGGCCGACGCCGTACTACGACGGCTGCCCTCGTTCGAAGGCCTCACCCGCAGCCGCCGCAACAGTGTGCGCGCCTGGATCGCCGGGCTGTACCCGCCTGCCGGAAACACCACCTGGGGCAGCCTGGAACCCGACCGGCTCGCGGAACGGTTCGTCGGCCGGCGACTGCACGACGACCCCGCCCTCGCCCACCACCTCGCCCGGGGCGCCGCACCCGCACAGGCCGCGCACTTGCTGGACCTCTACACCAGGGCCGCCGCCCACCCCGTCTTCCACGGCGAGCTCGACACCCCGCTGAGCGATCTGTGCCTCGCCCACCAGGAGATCCTCGCCCCGCACGCCGTCGGCCTCGCCACCCGCACCACCACACCCGAACCGCTGCTGGCGGCCCTGGACGCCATCCTCACCGATCCCGGCCTCACCCCGGACACACTGCGCCGTCTCACCGGCAGCCTGCCCTCCTACAGCGAGCGCCTGGCCCCCTGGGCCGCCCGCCTCACCGAGCGCGTCGTCACCCACCACCGTGCCCGCCCGCCGGACGACCCCGCCCGCAACCCACACCTGGCCACGAGTCTGGGCAACCTGGCCCAGCGGGTCACCGAGCTCGGCGATCGAGAGCGGGGGCTGGAGGCCGCGACCGAAGCCGTCGCTCTCTGGGAAAGCCTGGCAGCCACGCAACCCGGCCTGTGGCAACCCGAGTTGGCCGCCGGCCTCGCCACCCTCAGCGGCCGGCTCGCCGACTTCGGCCGGGGCGACGAGTCCCTGGAGGCGATCCGGAAATCCATCGCGATCCGGCGCCGGCTGGCGGACCACGACCGCGACACGCACCTGGGTGAACTCGCCGGCGGGCTGCTCAACCTCGCCATACGGCTGGACGAGCTCGGCCGACTGCCGGAGTCGCTCGCGGCGAGCCGCGAAGCGGCTGGACTGTACGGCGAGTTGTACGGCCGGCGGCCGGCCCCGCACCGTGCCCATTACGCCCACGCCCTGCACACCCACGCCATCGCGCTGCGCCGCACCGGACACCTGTCACAGGCCTGCGAACAGGCCGAGGAGGCGGTGCGGCTGCGGCGCGAACTCGCCACACAGCTGCCCGACGCCCACCTGCGCGACCTGGGCATGAGCCTGACCACCCTGGGCAACGTCCAGGAGCAACTCGGCCACCTGGAGGCCGCGGCGACCACGGCGCAGGAGGCCGTCGACGTCGCCCGGGCACTCATGCGCCGGCGGCCCGAAAGCCACCTCCGCCTCTTCGTGGCCGCGCTGGTCGGTCTCGCCAACCGGCTGCACGGGCTCGGCCGCCACGACGAGGCACTGGCGATGAGCGAGGAGGCCGCGGCCGGTGCTCGCACATGTGTGGCCGAGCGCCCCGAGACGGACCGCGTCCTGTTCGCCCACACGCTGAAGAACCTCAGCGCCGACCTCGCCACGGTCGGACGGCACGACAGCGCCCTGGCCACCGCCGTGGAAGCCGTCGGCGCCGTACGCGAGGCGGCCCGCACCAATCCCCGGGAGGCGAGAGCCGAACTGCCCGGCGTACTACGGCGGTCGGCGAGCTGCCTGACGACGCTCGGCCGCCCGGCCGAGGCACTGGGGCCCACCGTCGAGGCCATCGCCCTGCTGACCGCGCTGGCCGACGAGGACCCGGCCCGCCATCAGCCCGCCCTGGCCACCGCCCACCTCGCGCACAGCGAGCTGCTCCAGCTGCTGGAGCGCACCGAGGAGTCGCTGGACGCGGTCGAGTCGGCGGTGCGGTTGCTGTGGCGGATGGACGGCCTGCCCGCCGAATGCGACCCCTTCATCACGGCACTCGTGATCGACCGGTACGCCATGCAGCGCTATGCCCAGGGACGATGGGGCCCCGCGTTGCGGGGAGTGGACACGGCCCTGCGGATCCACCGGATCGCAGACCAGCCGCAGGCCGGCGCGCTCGCGATGTCCTTGCACCACCGAGCCGTCATGCTGCTCCGGCTCGAGCGACACGACGAGGCGGACCGGGACCTCGCCGACGCGATCACCCTGCGGCGCGCCCTCGTGACGACGGATCCCCGCGCGCACGTCCCGGACCTGCTGGACGCGCTGGGAACAAGGGTCTTGTGCCTGGCCGAAGCCGGCCGCCTGCCCGAGGCCGCGTCGGTCCTCGCCGAGGCCCTGGAGGTGGTACGCACTCCGCTGCGCGCACTGCCCGGCCCCCCACCCGCCTCCTGGGCGCTGCCCCTCTACCGCATCGCCGTGGCCGGCACCCGGCTCTGCACCACCCGACAGGACCGCGAACGGTCGGCCGAGGCCGCGACACTCCTGGGGACCCCGCCCCGAAAGCAGGCGCCGGGCCCCGACATACCGCGCGCGATCCGACTACTGGCCCGACTCCGGCCACCCGGCGCACCCCACCCCTCGGCGAGCTGACGCCCCGTGCGCTGCGCACCTGCCTCACCCTCTGCGCGCCCTACGGCCTGCGGGCGACGTACCACCACCTCACGCTGAGCGCCGCGATCCCCCGGCGGCTGGAGAAACGGGCCGGGCGGCGGGCTGGATCCACCCCTCGGCCGTGGTGGCTGAGACGTGGATGGGTGGGTCGAGCTGTGCGGCCGGTGCGCAGGGGCGTCGACGTCGTGGCCGTGCGGGCGGCCGCACCGGATCATCCCGCGGACCCCGTACACCAGCCACCGCTACGGGGCACGGCGAAGGCCCGGGAAGCCGAAGCGTCTGCCGTGACCGGCCGGCGCTGCGGAAGCCCCGCCCCCAAAGAACTGCTTTGAGCGTCTCAAAGTACAAGTGTTAACGTGTTCGATGTGAAGACATCTGTGCGCCCCCGTGAAGCCACGAGCCCCCTACTCGTGGCGCGCCTGCATGTCGACCTGTGCCGCTGTATGTCCGCGGTCTGTTGCCGCGCGGTGTGACCGGCATCGAGCAGCGGCGCCGCGCGTAGCGCGAGTGCGCCGCACCCACCCCCGCCCTTTCCGTGTTCCTTCCCCGATACGCCCTACTGGAGTGTGTCCGTGTCCGCGTCCGCGAGCACCGAAACCCCTGCCAAGCCCGCCCGGCGCATACCCGCGGTCCCCTTCTGGGCCCAGATCGTCGCCGGTCTCGTCCTCGGCGTGGTCCTCGGCTGGATCACCCGCAGCTATGACGTGCAGTGGCTGCACACCACGCTCGACAAGGTGGGTCACATCTTCGTCCAGCTGCTGAAGCTGGCCGTCGCCCCGCTGGTCTTCTTCGCGATCCTGGTGTCCATCACCAACCTGCGCAAGGTGAACAACGCCGCCCGGCTGGCCTCCCGCACCCTGCTCTGGTTCATGATCACGTCGCTGATCGCGGTCGCCATCGGCCTCGTGATCGGCCTGATCACCAACCCGGGCGCGGGTACCGGACTCACCCCGAAGGACGGTAAGACGCCCGAGCAGGCCGGCTCCTGGCTGGACTTCCTCACCGGCATCATCCCGAAGGACGTCATCACGCCCTTCACCGAGCTGAACGTCCTGCAGATCGTCTTCATGGCCGCCGTCGCCGGCATCGCCGCCCTGAAGCTCGGTGAGAAGGCGCAGCCGATCCTCACCCTCAGCGAGTCGGTCCTGGAACTGCTGCAGAAGGCCCTGTGGTGGGTCATCCGCCTCGCCCCGCTCGGCACCGTCGGCCTCATCGGCTACGCCATCGCCGACTACGGCTGGGACCTCATCGGCAAGTACGCCACCTTCACCGCCGACGTCTACATCGGCTGCGCCCTCGTCCTCTTCGGTGTCTACCCGCTGCTGCTGGCGACCGTCGCCAGGGTCAACCCGGTCCAGTTCTTCAAGGGCGCCTGGCCCGCCATCCAGCTGGCCTTCGTCTCGCGCTCGTCCGTCGGCACCATGCCGGTCACGGTCAAGGTCACCGAGCGCCTCGGCGTGCCGAAGGAGTACACCTCCTTCGCCGTCCCGTTCGGCGCCACGACGAAGATGGACGGCTGCGCCGCGATCTACCCGGCCCTCGCCGCGATCTTCATCGCCCAGATCTTCGACGTGCCGCTGAGCGTCGGCGACTACCTGCTGATCGCCTTCGTCTCGGTGGTCGGCTCCGCGGCCACCGCGGGTCTGACGGGTGCCACGGTCATGCTGACGCTGACCCTGTCGACGCTGGGCCTGCCGCTGGAGGGCGTGGGCCTGCTGATGGCCATCGACCCGGTGCTGGACATGATGCGCACGGCCACCAACGTCGCCGGCCAGGCACTGGTGCCGGTCGTCGTCGCCGCCCGCGAGAAGATCCTCGACCTCGACGCGTACAACTCCGCCTCGGGTTCTCCGGTGGACGACGAGTACGACGTGCGCGATGCCGAGCAGAAGGTGACCGTGCCGGTCACCGCCTGACGCTCCCTCCCACGATGGCGCCCCCATCGGCCGGCAGGCCGGCGGGGGCGCTTGCGCGTGCGGCCACCGGCCGCCGCCAGGTGTTCACCCGCGCGGGTTCGCCCCGATCGGCCTTCCCCCGAGGAACCGACCGGTTCTCGCGGCTGGTCGTACCGGCGCGACTCGTTCGGGCAGGATGGCAGGGGCATGCCGGGTGAGGAGGCGATGGTGTTCGGTGGACGCGCGCGTATGTGGGCGGGCGCCTCGGCCGTGGCGTGCGCGATGCTCGTAGGCCCCAGTGCGCCGACCGGAGCCCTCTTCGCCAGGCCACTGCCCGCCGAAGCCGCCGAGGGCGTCGTACCGGACCGCGTCATGACGTGGAACATCTGCAACCCGTGCGGCGCGGGCGACCTGGACCGCGCGAGGGAGATCGCCACGTACGCGCCCCAGGTCATCGGCCTGCAGGAAGCCTGCGTGCGCGACGTCGAGAGGATACGGATCCACCTGAAGCGGTTCTACGGGCTGGTCTACCACGTCGAGTACGGCACGGTTCTCCGGGACTGGGGCCGCTGCGGGGGAGTGCCGTGGAATCCCGGGGCCTACGGCCAGGCGATCCTCTCGGCGGCGCCGATGGCGGACCCCGTCAGCGTCGAATACCCCGACGGCGGATCCGAGGACCGTGGGTACCTGGCGGTCACCACCACGGTGGACGGCCGGTCCGTCCGCGTCTTCGACACACACCTCGCCCAACGGCGCCAGGAAGCGGTCCGGGCAGACCAGACCAGGGTACTCGCCGCGGCCGTCGCCCGGTACGACCGCGCGATCGTCCTCGGCGATTTCAACGCCGTGCCGGACGCCCCCGAACTCGCCCCCATGTGGGAACTGGCCACGGACGCAGATCCGCGGTGCCGTCCCATGCCCACCGGCGGCTGCCTCCCGACCACCGACTGGCAGAGCAAGTTCGATTACGTGTTCCTGCGGGGCATCGTCCCGCTCCGGCACCGTGTGCACCCGAGCCCGGACTCGGACCACCACCTGGTGCACGCCGACCTGGACATCGACCAGGACGGCGATCAGGACGGCGGTTGAGGCCGGCCGGTGACCGGGCGACCCACGGCCCGTCGGATCGGTCGGCACCCCGCGTCGACGTGCAAAGGACGCGACGCCGTGGTGGACGCCCCGCACGAGGAGGCCGGGGCGGACGGCACCGGCGCGTACGCCCGTGCCGGGATGCCGCCACCGTCCTTCCGCACGCCGGGCGACGGGGACGGGACGGCGATCGCCGGTGCCCGCCGTGCGGGCCGGCCCAGGCCGTTTCCATACCGGAGGACCCCCCTACGACCCCCGGCAACGCCACCGCCACCGGCGCCGTCCCCTGTTCGGCACCGGAAGGCGGCCGCGCCGTGGGCCGCATGGCCGCGGGACGCCCGTGTTCGCCCGGCCGTAGTACGAGCCGGCTCCCGGCGGGCGGCATGCCGGTGCCCGCTGAAGGCGTCGTACGCTCCCGCGGGGACCGGCTGCCGGACGTCGCCCGGCAGCCGGTGGACCACCCGCCCCGGTACACCGCGCGGCTCATCGGCCCCCGCCGTCGGCGAGTGCTCCCGTCGCCCGAGTGCTCCGCGCCCGGACAGCGCCCGCGCGGCCGGCCCGTGGTCCCGGCCTGCCCGTCTCAGGACCACTTCTCCGCACGGACGAAGGAGCCCTGGCGGCCGTCGAGACGCACCTCGAGCCAGTGGCGGGTGCTGCCGGCCTTCCCCTTGGCGATGATGTGCCCGTTGGCGTCGCACCGCTTGTAGCCGCTGCTCGCGATCTGCTTCCAGTGGCCGCCCTTGTACTCGAAGAGGCGCACCCGCATGGAGGCGTGGGAGTTGTAGCACCGCAGCACGGCACGGGCCGGCTCGCTCGGCGAGCGGTGGTTCCCGGACGTCCACCGGCCGCCGCGCTGCGCGGGGACCCAGCTGCTGCCCCAGATCGTGTGCCGTCCGGCCCGGGCCGCGACCGCCTTGGCGGGGGCGGCCGGCGCGGTTTCCGCCACGGCCACGTCCGAGGCGAGCGCCAGGCCGGAGCCGAGCGTCAGGGTGGCCGTCGAGAGCGCGAGGGTCTTGCGGAATTCCATGGTCGCGGTTCCTTCCCCGATGGGCGGGACGACGTGCGCCCGGTGTCGTGGTGCTCCGGACGGGCGGTGGCTTCGGGGCGTCTCGCCCGGTCCGCCGTGCTTCCCTCCACAGGTTTGCCGCCCGGTCCGGCCGGTCGCCATCGGCTTCGCCCCTCGTGGGACACCATGGGACGCCTGCTGCCGTGACCTGCTGGGACGCCCGATGGGACGGCGAATCGGTGGGACGCCGCCCGCCGGGAACATGGCCGAAACCACCGGCGCGACCGTCTGGCCCGCGCGAGCGGCACTCGGTATACCAAGCGTGGGCGGCCGGGCCGGGGGGCCTTACGGGAGCCCGATGCCCAGGGGGGGCACATGGCGCGTTGGAAAGAATTACCGGACATGCACGATCAGCGGGCCCGGCAGCTTTTCGTGCAGTTGCGCAGACTGAAGGACCGCAGCGGCATGAGCCTGTCGTCGCTCGCGACCAAGACCGGCTACAGCCGCTCGTCATGGGAGCGCTACCTCAACGGCAAGGCCCTGCCGCCGCGCCAGGCGGTCGAGGAGCTGGCGCGGGCCACCGGGGCCGACCCGACCCGACTGCTGGCCCTGCACGAAGTCGCCGAAGAGGTGTGGCAGCAACG
>NZ_JACBWZ010001400.1 GCF_013870595.1 Streptomyces sp. WELS2
CGCTCATGGTGTGGAGCCCGACGCCGTGGTCGGGCATTCGCAGGGGGAGATCGCGGCGGCGTATGTGGCGGGGGCGTTGTCCCTGGAGGACGCCGCCAGGGTGGTCGCCCTGCGCAGCAAGGCCCTGGTCGCCTTGGCGGATCAGGGTGGGATGGTGTCGGTCGGTCTGGGGGATGAGCGGGCTGCCGGGTTCGTGGCCCGTTGGGGTGGCCGGTTGACGGTGGCGGTGGTCAATGCGCCTGGTTCGGTCGTCGTGTCGGGTGATCTGGACGCGCTGGACGAACTGGTGGCGGTGTGTGAGGCCGAGGGCATCCGGGCCCGCCGTCTGCCGGTGAACTACGCCGCTCACTCGGCCCAGGTCGAGGCGATCCGCGAGCA
>NZ_JACBWZ010001401.1 GCF_013870595.1 Streptomyces sp. WELS2
ATCCCGCAAGAACCCCGACGGTCCCTACGGCGACTACTACATGTGGGCCGACGACGACAAGCAGTACCAGGACGCGCGGATCATCTTCGTCGACACCGAGGCCTCCAACTGGACCTTCGACCCGGTGCGCGGCCAGTACTACTTCCACCGCTTCTTCTCGCACCAGCCCGACCTCAACTACGAGAACCCGGCCGTCCAGGAGGAGATCCTGGCCGCCCTGCGGTTCTGGCTGGACCTCGGCATCGACGGCTACCGCCTGGACGCGGTCCCCTACCTGTACGCGGAAGACGGCACGAACTGCGAGAACCTGCCCGCCACCCACGAGTTCCTGAGGCGGGTGCGCCGCGAGATCGACGCGCTCTACCCGGACACC
>NZ_JACBWZ010001402.1 GCF_013870595.1 Streptomyces sp. WELS2
GTCGAGGCGGGATCCGCACGGGCCGTACGGCGACTACTACGTCTGGGCCGACGACGACAAGCAGTACCAGGACGCGCGGATCATCTTCGTCGACACCGAGGCCTCCAACTGGACGTACGACCCGGTACGCAAGCAGTACTACTGGCACCGCTTCTTCTCGCACCAGCCCGACCTCAACTACGAGAACCCGGCCGTCCAGGAGGAGATCCTCTCCGCGCTGCGGTTCTGGCTGGACCTCGGCATCGACGGCTTCCGGCTGGACGCGGTGCCGTACCTGTACCAGCGGGAGGGCACCAACTGCGAGAACCTGCCCGCCACCCACGAGTTCCTGAAGCGGGTGCGCAAGGAGATCGACGCCCAGTACCCGGACAAG
>NZ_JACBWZ010001403.1 GCF_013870595.1 Streptomyces sp. WELS2
GCGCTTTGGCGCCGTTTGTGGACTGGTCGTTGTCCGCGGTGGTGCGGGGTGAGGCGGGGGCTCCGGGGTTGGAGCGGGTGGATGTGGTGCAGCCGGTGTTGTTCGCGGTGATGGTGTCGTTGGCGGAGCTGTGGCGTTCGTACGGGGTGGAGCCGGCGGCTGTGGTCGGCCACTCCCAGGGTGAGATCGCTGCGGCGTGTGTGTCTGGCGCGTTGTCGTTGGAGGATGCGGCGCGGGTGGTGGCGTTGCGTAGTCGGGCGTTGGGTGTGTTGGCGGGGCGTGGCGGGATGGTGTCCGTGGCACTGCCTGTCGCAGAGGTTGAGGGGCTGCTGGGG
>NZ_JACBWZ010001404.1 GCF_013870595.1 Streptomyces sp. WELS2
GCGTTGCGGGCGCAGGCGGAGGCTTTGCGTGCGTTCGTGGCGGAGCGGTCTGGGGTTGATGTTCCTGGTGTGGCGGCTGGGCTGGCCGGGGCGCGGTCGGTGTTCGAGCATCGGGGTGTGGTGGTCGGTCGGGACCGGGAGGAGGTCCTGGCTGGTTTGGGGGTGTTGGCGTCGGGTGGTGTGGCGCCGGGTGTGGTGTCGGGTGTGGCGATCAGCGGTCGGCGTGTGGTGTTCGTGTTCCCTGGTCAGGGGTCGCAGTGGGTGGGGATGGCGGCGGGGTTGTGGGAGTCGTCTGCGGTGTTCGCGGGGGCGATGGAGCGGTGTGAGG
>NZ_JACBWZ010001405.1 GCF_013870595.1 Streptomyces sp. WELS2
CCCGGTACCCGAGTCGGGAAGGCTGCCGGTGAACAGCGGCTGCGGAGCGGACCAGCCGTTGGGGTTGGTCGGGTCGCTGGAGGTCCGGTAGATGAAGGGCCAGGCACCCCACTGGTAGGCCAGCACCCAGATCTTCTTCGGCGCGAAGTAGAACAGCGTGGGCGCCACCGCGGACTGGCTCATCCCGGTCTGCCCGGCCGAGGCCATGTCCGACCAGTTGGTGAAGGGAGCGAACGCCATCGAGCCGTACGACGACCCGGACACGTTCGACGCGTAGACCAGGTGCTTGCCGTTGTACACCACGTTGGTGAAGTCCTTCAGCG
>NZ_JACBWZ010001406.1 GCF_013870595.1 Streptomyces sp. WELS2
GGGCTCGTTGAAGTCGAACGTCGGTCATACGCAGGCGGCTGCCGGTGTGGGTGGCGTCATCAAGATGGTGATGGCGTTGCGGCACGGCGTTCTGCCGAAGACCCTGCACGTGGACGAGCCGTCGTCGCATGTGGACTGGTCCGCAGGTGCCGTGGAGTTGCTGACCGAGGAACGGGAGTGGCCCGCCCTCGACCGACCGCGCCGGGCCGGTGTGTCCGCGTTCGGCGTGGGCGGGACCAACGCCCACGTCGTGATCGAACAGCCACCGGCGATCACGCCCGACGACTCCGAGTCTCCCGCACCCGGTGTGGTGCCG
>NZ_JACBWZ010001407.1 GCF_013870595.1 Streptomyces sp. WELS2
CCTGCTCGCCGACGGTTTCGACGTGTTCATCGAGTCGAGTGCGCATCCGGTGCTGACGGCGTCGGTGGAGGAGAGCGTTGAGGAAGCGGGCGCCGAGGCGGTCGTCCTGGGGACGCTGCGCCGGAACGAGGACGAACAGCGGCGCTTCAGCCTGGCGTTGGGCGAGGCTTTTGTGGCGGGGCTCGACATCGACTGGCCCGTTGCCGGTCGGAGGCCGGACTTCCTTGAGTTGCCGACGTACGCCTTCCAGCGGGAGCGGTACTGGCTCGAGCCGGTCCAGGTCGGTTCGGGTGATCCGGGTGACCTGGGTG
>NZ_JACBWZ010001408.1 GCF_013870595.1 Streptomyces sp. WELS2
CGGCTCGTTGAAGTCGAACGTCGGCCATGCCCAGGCGGCTGCCGGTGTGGGTGGCGTCATCAAGATGGTGATGGCGTTGCGGCACGGTGTCCTGCCCAAGACCCTGCATGTCGATGCGCCGTCGTCGCATGTGGACTGGTCCGCCGGAGCCGTGGAGCTGCTGACCGAGGAACGGGAGTGGCCCGCCCTCGACCGGCCGCGCCGGGCCGCCGTCTCCTCCTTCGGCATGAGCGGCACCAACGCCCACGTGATCGTCGAACAGGGCCCCGAACCGGAAGCCGCCACCGTCGAGTACCAGGGGCTGCTTCCC
>NZ_JACBWZ010001409.1 GCF_013870595.1 Streptomyces sp. WELS2
CGGGTGGGGTGGATGCGATCGGGGGGTTCCCGTCGGATCGTGGGTGGGATGTGGGTCGTCTTTATGATCCGGCCGGTGGTCCGGGGACGTCGTATACGCGGTGGGGTGGTTTTCTGGCGGACGCGGGTGGGTTCGATGCGGCGTTCTTCGGGATTTCGCCGCGTGAGGCGTTGGCGATGGATCCGCAGCAGCGGGTGCTGTTGGAGACGGTGTGGGAGACGTTCGAGGACGCGGGGATCGATCCGACGTCGTTGCGGGGCAGCCAGACGGGCGTCTTCACCGGCATCTGG
>NZ_JACBWZ010000141.1 GCF_013870595.1 Streptomyces sp. WELS2
CTTGGCGCACCGACTGGTCCAGCCAGACCGGTGCCAGCCAGCTCGGCATCCTGCACGGCAGCACCTTCGACGTGCCGGCCTTCCGCTGGTACGAGAAGGACCGCGGCGAGGTGATGGTCTGCAACCGGCCGACCAGCGCCGCCGAGCTCCAGCGCCGTGCCGCCCTGCGCACCGGTGACGACGGACTGCTCGCCGTCGACGGCGCCAGCCGCGGCAACCTCTTCAGCGGCGGCGCCGGCGAACAGGCCCTGGTGCTGTCCATCGCCACCCGCCGCCGCGGCCGGGACAACCGCTCCCGGGCCGGCTACTTCGCCTACTTCTCCGACCCCGCGAACGCCGTCCGCACCGCCCTGTCCTTCGTCGCCGAGGTGGTCCGCGAGATCGGCCAGTCCACCCGGGCCCGGCTGCGCCGGCAGCGCCCGCGGGTCGGCCGGGGCGGCCTGTACCCGCTGGTCCGCGCCTTCGCCACCGTCGTCGAACGGGACGTCGTCGTCGCCGCGGTCATGGGCGACATGCTCGCCGGCCGCACCGCCGTCTACGCCGACCTCGTCGCCTACGACGAGGTCGCCCACCACTCCGGCCCGCACGGCCGTGACGCCGAGCAGGTCCTGCGGCGCCTCGACCGCTGTCTGGCCCTGCTGGAACGCGTCGCCGAGCACGCCCCGCGCCCGTACCGCATCGTCGTGCTCTCCGACCACGGGCAGAGCCCCGGCGAAACGTTCCGCGCCCGCTACGGCCTCACCCTCGGCGACCTGGTCCGGGCCGGCTGCGGGCTGCCCGTGCCGCGCCGGGCCGAGCAGACGCACAGCGGCGCCGAGGCCCGCGCCGCCGTCCGCGCCGCGCTGCGCCGCCCGGTGGAGGAGAAGGGCGGGCACCACCGCCCGGCCCGCCGCCGCGAGCCCGTCGTGCTGGCCTCCGGCAACCTCGGCCTGGTCTCCTTCCCGGACGTCCCGCACCGGATGACCAAGGAGGAGATCGACGCCCGCCATCCGGCGCTGCTCACCACCCTCGCCAACCACCCCGGCATCGGCTTCCTGCTGGTGCGCAGCGAGCGGCACGGCGGCGTGGTGCTCGGCGCGCACGGCGCCGAGATCCCGCTGGACCGGCTGGACGACGAGCCGGGCCCGCTGGCCCGCTTCGGACCCGGCGCCGCAGACGCCGTCCGCCGCACCCACTCCTTCCCGCACACCGCCGACATCATGGTCAACTCCGCCTACGACCCCGCCGACGGCGAGGTGCTCGCCTTCGAGGAGCAGATCGGCTCGCACGGCGGTCTCGGCGGCGCCCAGTCCCGCCCGTTCCTGCTCTCCCCGGCGGACCTCTCCCCGCCGGCCGCCGAGGGGACCGAACCGGTCGGCGCCGAGCGGATCCACCGCATACTGCGCCGCTGGCTGGACGAGCTGAACGGCCCCCAGGTACCGCTGACGCCCGCCGCCGAGGAGAAAGAGGAGGAGGAAAGGGCCGCCTGATTCCGGCCACGGTGCCACCCCTCCCGGCGCTTCCACCGCTAGGCCGTATGTGCGAGAACGCGATCGCATGACAGACTGCTGCCCGCGTTCATCGGCACGTAGGGGAGGGCGTTGCTGTGAGTGAGCGGCGGGCCGCGCCCACCGTGGGCCAGGTGGTGCTCGGCAAGCGGTTGCAGGAGCTGCGGGAGGCCGCGGGGCTCAGCCGTGACGAGGCCGCCCGGGTCCTCAGGGTGGCGTCGGCGACGGTACGGCGGATGGAGACGGCCGAGGTCGCGCTGAAGATCCCCTACGTGCAGGTGCTGCTGACCACCTACGGGGTGCCGGACGAGGAGGCCGAGGCCTTCGTCCGGCTGGCCGAGGAGGCGAACCAGCCCGGCTGGTGGCAGCGGTTCCACGACGTGCTGCCGGACTGGTTCAGCCTGTACGTCAGCCTGGAGGGCGCCGCCCGGATCATCCGCTCCTACGAGCCGCACTTCGTCCCCGGCCTGCTCCAGACCGAGGACTACGCACGCGCGGTGATGGAGGCGGGCACCGTCGGGCACACCTCCCCGGAGACGGTCGACCGGCATGTGTCGCTGCGCATGGAACGGCAGCGGCTGCTGGACCGGAAGGACCCGCCCCACCTGTGGGTGATCATGGACGAGACGGTGCTCAGGCGCCCGGTCAGCGCCGACCCGAAGGTGCTGCGCGACCAGCTGGACCGGCTGCTGGAGTACGCCGAACGGGACCGGGTCACGCTGCAGATCGCCGAGTTCGCCGCGGGCCCGCACCCGGGGACGTACGCGCCGTTCACGCTGTTCCGGTTCGCCGAGCCGGAGCTGCCGGACATGGTGTTCACCGAGTACCTGACCGGCGCGCTCTATCTGGACGCGCGCCGCGAGGTGGCCGCGCACCTGGAGGTGCTGGACCACATGACGGCCCGCGCCGCGTCCGTCCAGCGCACCCTGAAGCTGCTGCGGGAGTACCGGGAGCGCCTGTGACCCGCCCCCGCGTCCGGCGTGACCCGTACGGGTCCCCGGACGGGTGCCCCGCCGGGGACGCCCCTAGGTTCTGAGTAGGGGGTGAACCGAGGGAGCGCACGTGACCGACACGCGGAGACCGCCCAGGGAGCCCGGCGCGGCCCTGCTGTCCGCAGGCCGCTTCTTCCGGCCCGGCACGCCGGCGCCCGACCTGCACGGCGTCACCCTGACCGGCGGCCGGCAGGCGGACGCCTTCTACCGGGACCGGTGGAGCCACGACAAGGTGGTGCACTCCACCCACGGCGTGAACTGCACCGGCTCCTGCCGCTGGAAGGTGTACGTCAAGGACGGGATCATCACCTGGGAGACCCAGGAGACGGACTATCCGTCGGTGGGCCCGGACCGGCCCGAGTACGAGCCGCGCGGCTGCCCGCGCGGCGCCGCGTTCTCCTGGTACACCTACTCGCCCACCCGGGTCCGCCACCCCTACGTCCGGGGCGTGCTGCTGCGGATGTACCGGGAGGCGAAGCAGCGGCTGGGCGACCCGGTGCTGGCCTGGGCGGACATCCAGAACGACCCCGAGCGGCGCCGCCGCTACCAGCGGGCGCGCGGCAAGGGCGGCCTGGTGCGGGCGCGCTGGGAGGAGGCGGTGGAACTGGTCGCCGCCGCGCAGGTGCACACCATCAAGACCTACGGCCCGGACCGGATCGCCGGGTTCTCCCCGATCCCGGCGATGTCGATGGTGTCGCACGCGGCCGGCGCCCGCTACCACTCGCTGATCGGCGCGTCCATGCTGTCGTTCTACGACTGGTACGCCGACCTCCCGGTGGCCTCCCCGCAGGTCTTCGGCGACCAGACGGACGTACCGGAGTCCGGCGACTGGTGGGACGCCGCCTACCTGATCATGTGGGGCTCCAACGTCCCGGTGACCCGCACCCCGGACGCGCACTGGATGGCGGAGGCGCGGTACCGGGGCCAGAAGGTGGTGGTGGTCTCACCGGACTACGCGGACGCCACCAAGTTCGCCGACGCCTGGCTGCACCCGCACCCGGGCACGGACGGCGCGCTGGCCCTGGCGATGGGCCATGTGATCCTCAAGGAGTTCTTCGTCGACCGGCAGACGCCGTTCTTCACCGACTACGTACGGAAGTTCACCGACCTGCCGTTCCTGGTGACGCTCGCCGAGCGGGACGGGGCGTGGGTGCCGGCGAAGTTCCTGCGCGCCACCGGCATCGGTCAGGACGGGGAGGGCGCGGAGTGGAAGACGGTCGTCCTGGACGAGACGACCGGCCGCGCGGTGGTGCCCAACGGCTCCCTGGGCTTTCGCTGGACCGAGTCCGGCGAGGGCCGGTGGAACCTGGAACCGGGCGACATCCGGCCCCGGCTGAGCCTGTACGGCAGCGAGGTCGCGGTGCCGGTCGAGGTGCTGCTGCCCCGGTTCGACACCGAGGGCGGAGAGCACGGGCAGGGGCGGGGCGAGGTGCTGCGGCGCAGTGTGCCGGCCACCCGGCTGGGCGGCCCGGACGGCCCGCTGGTGACGACGGTCTACGACCTGCTGCTGGCGCAGTACGGGGTGGCCCGCCCGGGGATGCCCGGTGACTGGCCCGCCTCCTACGACGACGACCGCACCCCGGCCACCCCCGCCTGGCAGCAGGCGCACACCTCCGTCCCGGCCGCCCAGTGCGTGCGCATCGCCCGGGAGTTCGCGCGGACCGCCGAGCGCTCCCGGGGCCGCTGCATGATCATCATGGGGGCGGGCACCAACCACTGGTTCCACTCGGAGACGATCTACCGCGCCTTCCTGGCCCTGCTCCAGCTCACCGGCTGCCAGGGCCGCAACGGCGGCGGCTGGGCGCACTACGTGGGCCAGGAGAAGTGCCGCCCGGTGACCGGCTGGGCGACGCTGGCCGCCGCCTCCGACTGGTCCCGCCCGCCCCGGCAGGCGATCGGCACCGGGTACTGGTACCTGCACACCGACCAGTGGCGCTACGACCGCTTCGGCGCCGATGTGCTCGCCTCGCCGCTCGGCGAGGGCCGGTTCACCGGGATGACCGCCGCCGACTGCCTGGCGCTGTCCGCCCGCGCGGGCTGGATGCCGTCGTACCCCACCTTCGACCGCAATCCGCTCGACCTGGGCGAGGAGAGCGGCGACCCGGTGGCGAAGGCGGTCGCCGCGCTGCGCGCCGGCACCCTGAGGTTCGCCTGCGAGGACCCGGACGCCCCGGAGAACTGGCCGCGCGTGCTGACCCTGTGGCGGGCCAATCTGCTGGGCTCCTCGGCCAAGGGCGCCGAGTACTTCACCCGGCACCTGCTGGGCACCCACTCCTCGCTGCGCGCCGAGCAGGCCGCGCCCGGCGAGCGGCCGGGGGGCGTGACCTGGCGGGAGCCGGCACCGGAGGGCAAGCTCGACCTGCTGCTGTCGCTGGACTTCCGGCACACCTCCTCCACGCTGCTGTCGGACGTGGTGCTGCCGGCCGCGACCTGGTACGAGAAACACGACCTGTCCTCCACCGACATGCACCCCTTCGTGCACGCGTTCACCCCGGCCGTGGACCCGCCCTGGCAGGCCCGCACCGACTTCGACACCTTCAAGGCGCTGGCGGAGAAGCTCAGCGAGCTGGCCGTGGACCACCTGGGCGTCCGCAAGGACCTGGTGGCGAGCCCGCTCCAGCACGACACCCCGGCCGAGACCGCCCAGCCGGGCGGGGTGGTGCGGGACTGGAAGCGCGGCGAGTGCGAGCCCGTACCCGGCAGGACGCTGCCGAACCTGACCGTCGTGGAACGCGACTACACCGCGATCGCCGCCAAGTTCACCGCCCTCGGCCCGCTGGTGGAGGAACTGGGCCTCGCCGTCAAGGGAATCACCCTGCGCCCGGACGTGGAGGTCGCCCGGCTGCGCGAGTCGAACGGCACCGGCTACCAGGGGCGGCCGTCGCTCGACACGGCCGTGAAGGCGGCGAACACCATCCTCGCCCTGTCCGGCACCACCAACGGCCGTCTGGCCACCGAGGGTTTCCGCACGCTGGAGCGGCGCACCGGGCGGCCGATGGCCCACCTCGCCGCCGAGCACGAGGGCAAACGGGTCACCTACGCCGACACCCAGGCGGCGCCCGTGCCGGTGATCACCTCCCCGGAGTGGTCGGGCAGCGAGTCCGGCGGCCGGCGCTACACGGCGTTCACGCTCAACACCGAGCACAGCAAGCCCTGGCACACCCTCACCGGCCGCCAGCACTTCTTCCTCGACCACGACTGGATCCACGAACTCGGCGAGGCCCTGCCGGTGTACCGGCCGCCGCTGGACATGCACCGGCTGTTCGGCGAACCGCGCCTCGGACCCGACGGCGAGCGGGAGGTGACGGTGCGTTACCTCACTCCGCACAGCAAGTGGTCGATCCACTCCGAGTACCAGGACAACCTCTTCATGCTCGCCCTCTCCCGGGGCGGACAGACCATCTGGATGTCCCCGCGGGACGCCGACGCCATCGGGGCCGCGGACAACGACTGGGTGGAGGCGGTCAACCGCAACGGCGTGGTCGTGGCCCGCGCGATCGTCTCGCACCGCATGCCGCCCGGCACCGTCTACCTGCACCACGCGCAGGAGCGCACGGTGAGCGTACCCAAGACGGAGACCACCGGGATGCGCGGCGGCATCCACAACTCCCTGACCCGGCTGCTGCTCAAGCCGTCCCATCTGATCGGCGGCTACGCCCAGTTGTCCTGGGCGTTCAACTACCTGGGCCCCACGGGCAACCAGCGCGACGAGGTGACGGTGATCCGCCGCCGCGGCCAGGAGGTCGAGTACTGATGCGTCCGATGGCCCAGATCGCGATGGTGATGAACCTCGACAAGTGCATCGGCTGCCACACCTGTTCGGTCACCTGCAAACAGGCGTGGACCAACCGGCGCGGCATGGAGTACGTCTGGTTCAACAACGTCGAGACCCGCCCCGGCCAGGGCTATCCGCGCCGCTACGAGGACCAGGACAAGTGGCGCGGCGGCTGGGAGCTGAACCGGCGCGGCGCCCTCACCCTCAAGGCCGGCGGCCGGTTCAGGAAGCTCGCCGGGATCTTCTCCAACCCCCGGCTGCCCGGGATCAAGGACTACTACGAACCCTGGACCTACGAGTACCGCAACCTCACCGACGCCCCGCTCGGCGACGACTACCCCGTGGCCCGGCCGGTGTCGTCCGTCACCGGGGAGCCGATGAAGATCGAGTGGTCCTCGAACTGGGACGACAACCTCGGCGGCGCCCCCGCCTACGGCGACCTGGACCCGATGGTCGAACGACTGCGCCAAGAGGCGTCCGACAAGGTGCGGTTCGCCTACGAGCAGACGTTCATGTTCTACCTGCCGCGGATCTGCGAGCACTGCCTGAACCCCTCGTGCGTGGCCTCCTGCCCGTCCGGGGCGATGTACAAGCGGGCCGAGGACGGCATCGTGCTGGTCGACCAGGACCACTGCCGGGGCTGGCGGATGTGCGTGACCGGATGCCCGTACAAGAAGGTGTACTTCAACCACGCCACCGGCAAGGCCGAGAAGTGCACCCTGTGCTACCCGCGCGTCGAGGTCGGCCTGCCGACGGTGTGCTCGGAGACCTGCGTGGGCCGGCTGCGCTACCTCGGGGTCCTGCTGTACGACGCCGACAAGGTGACCGCCGCCGCCTCCGTACCGGACGAGAAGAGCCTGTACGAGGCGCAGTTGGGCGTGTTCCTCGACCCGGACGACCCCGGGGTGCGGCGCGCCTGCGAGGACGCCGGCATCCCGCGCGAGTGGACCGAGGCCGCCCGCCGCTCACCCGTGCACGCGCTGATCAGCCGGTACCGGGTGGCGCTGCCGCTGCACCCCGAGTACCGGACGATGCCGATGGTCTGGTACGTCCCGCCGCTGTCGCCGGTGGTGGACGCGCTGACCGAGACCGGGCACGACGGGGAGGACGCGGACAACCTGTTCGGCGCCATCGACACCCTGCGCATTCCGCTGGAGTACCTGGCGGAGATGTTCACGGCCGGCGACCCCGGGCCGGTACGGGCCGCGCTGGAGAAGCTCGCCGCGATGCGCTCCCACATGCGGGCGCTCAACCTCGGCGAGACACCGGACCCGGCGATCGCCTCGGCCGCCGGTATGCGCCCGGACGGCATCGAGGCCCTGTACCGGCTGCTGGCCATCGCCAAGTACGAGGAGCGGTACGTCATCCCGACCGCCGCCCTCGGGGACGCCCGCCGGCTGGAGGAGTCGGCGGTGCCCGCCGAGTGCAGCCTCGACCACCCCGGCGGACCCGGCATGGGCGGCGACGGGCCGTTCGGCAGGGACTCCGGCCGCAGACGGCTCCCGCTGGTGTCGGTGGAGAACTTCCACCTGTTGCGCAGGCGGCAGACCTCGGACGATGCGGAGGAGGCCTGATGCCCTCGGACGCGGTGCTCTACCAGGCGGCGGCCCTGTGCCTGACCTACCCGGACGACGACCTGATCGCCCGGCTGCCGCTGCTGCGCGAAGCCGCCCCGCAGCTGCGGCAGTTCACCGACCACGCGGCCGTCACGCCGCTGCTGGACCTGGCCGCGCACTACGTGGAGGTCTTCGACCTCAGGAACCGGCACAGCCTGTACCTGAGCTGGTGGCACGACGGCGACACCCGGCGGCGCGGGATGTCCCTGGTGCGCTTCAAGGACGTCTACCGCCGGCACGGCCTGGAGTTCAGCGGCGAGGAGCTGCCCGACTTCCTGCCGGCCGTGCTCGAGTTCACCGCGCGGACCGGCGACACCGGCCTGCTGACCGGACACCGCACCGGCCTGGAACGGCTGCGCACCCGGCTGGGCGCCTGCGGCACCCCGTACGCGGGCGTCCTGGACGCGGTCTGCGCCGCCCTGCCCGCCTCCCACCCCGGAGCACGCCGATGACCGTCCTGCTGTGGGGCGCCCTGCCCTACGTCGCCCTCGCCCTGCTGGTGGCCGGCCTCGTCTGGCGCTACCGCTACGACAAGTACGGCTGGACCACCCGTTCCTCGCAGATGTACGAGTCACGGCTGCTGAACATCGCCTCCCCGGTCTTCCACTACGGCATCCTGTTCGTACTGGCGGGACACCTGGTGGGACTGTTCGTACCGGCGTCCTGGACGGAGGCGTTCGGCGTGGACGAGCACGCCTACCACCTGCTGTCGCTGTACGGCGGCACGGCGGCCGGGGCGCTGACCGTCGCCGGGATCGGGCTGCTCGTCTACCGCCGCCGCACCCGTGCCCCCGTCTTCCGGGCCACCACGGCCAACGACAAGGCGATGTACGTGCTGCTGCTCGGCGCGATCGTGCTCGGCATGGCCGCCAAGCTGACGCACACCGGTGGCAACGGATACGACTACCGGCGGACCATCGCGCCCTGGGCACGCGGCCTGTTCACCCTCCGGCCGGAGACGGGGCTGATGACGGGCGTGCCGGTGCTGTACCAGGTGCACGCGGTGGCCGGCATGGTGCTCATCGCGTTCGTGCCGTACAGCCGGCTGGTGCACATGTTCAGCGCGCCGGTGCAGTACCTGTTCCGGCCCTACGTGGTCTACCGGACCCGGGATCCCCGGCAGCTCGGCCCGCGTCCGGAGCGGCGGGGCTGGGAGCGCCTGGGCGGCTGAGCGCCCGGACACAGCGGTGCCGCGCCCCGCGGGGCGCGGCACCAGGGGGCTGTACGAGCCTCAGGCCAGCTCGGCCGTCAGGGTGATCGTCGTACCGGCCAGGGCCTGGCTGACCGGGCAGTTCTTCTTGGCGTCCTCCGCCGCCGAGACGAAGCCCTGCTCGTCCAGTCCGGGCACCTCGCCGCGCACGGTGAGGTGGATGCCGGTGATGCCCTCACCCGGCTGGAACGTGACGTCGGCCTTGGTCTCCAGGCGGGTGGGCGGGGTGCCGGCGCCGGCCAGGCCGTGCGAGAGGGCCATGGAGAAGCAGCTGGAGTGGGCGGCGGCGATCAGCTCCTCGGGGCTGGTCTTGCCGTTCGCCTGCTCGGCGCGCGAGGGCCACGACACCGGCTGCTGGCCGATGCCGGAGGAGTCGAAGGTCACGACTCCGTTGCCTTCGAGCAGGTTGCCTTCCCAGACGGTGTGCGCGGTGCGCGTGGTTGCCACGTCGGTTCCTTTCACGAGAATCGCGGTCTGCCGGGGTACCCGGTGCCCCTATCCGATCACATCCCGGCCCGTCGTACGTCCGAAGACCGGCACCGCCGGGTGAACGGCGGGTGATGTCCCGGCGCGAGGGCCGGGTCAGCCGGCGAGCGCCCGCAGATGGCCGGCGGTGGCCCGGTCCGCCGGCAGGAGGGTCTCGACGGCGAGTTCGGCGACCGTGATGTCCGTCGGTGTGTTGAACGTGGAGATCGAGGACACGAACGACAGGACCCGTCCGGCGTGCTCCAGGCGCAGCGGCAGCGCGAAGTACGGGACCGGCTCCGCCGGTTCGGCGTCCGGCTCCTCCTCGGGCACCGGGTAGGCCGCCACCTCCTCGTACAGCGCGCGCAGCCGGTCCGAGCGGTACAGGGCGATGTCCCGCTCCATCCGGGCCAGCAGGTGCCCGCGCCACTGACGCAGGTTCCGGACGCGCGGCGCCAGCCCCCGCGGGTGCAGCGTCAGGCGCATGGCGTTCGGCGCCGGAGCCAGCAGTTCCTCGGACACGCCCGCCAGCAGCATCTCGACGCCCCGGTTCGCGGCGACCACCGTGTACCCGGCGTCGACCACCAGCGCGGGGTAGGGCTCGTAGCCCCTCAGGAGCCGCTCCAGCCCGTCCCGCAGCCCGTCCAGCGCCGGATCCTCCAGCGGGGTCTCCGGATAGCGCGGGGCGTAACCGGCCGCCAGCAGCAGGGCGTTGCGCTCGCGCACCGGCACCTGGAGCCGCTCCGCCAGCCGCAGCACCATCTCCTCGCTCGGCCGGGACCGCCCGGTCTCCACGAAGCTGATGTGCCGTGCCGAGGAGCCGGCCCGCAGCGCCAGCTCCAGCTGGGAGATCCGGCGCCGCTCCCGCCAGGCGCGCAGCAACGGGCCGACCCCGGGGCCGGCGGCGGGGGAGGGGGTGCGGGCGGAGGCGGCAACGGACATACCCGTGACCCTAGTCGAGGCCCGGCACGAGGCCCGGTACGCGTCGGACCGCCGTCCGCACCCCGGCCGTGGCAGGCTGGGTCCGTACCCCCCGGCAAGGAAGGGAGCGAACGGCCATGGCCGTGGCACCGCTGTCGCAGCAGGAGATCGAGGACCGCCTGGCCGAGTTGCCCGGCTGGTCGGTGCGGGACGGACGGCTCACCCGGACCTACCGGCTCGGCTCGCACTTCGCGGCCACCGCGCTGGTCGTGCACATCGCCGGCATCCAGGACGAGCTGGACCACCACTCCGACCTGACCCTCGGCTACGACTCCGTGGCCCTCGGCGTGCACACCCACAGCGCGGGCGGCGCCCTCACCGCCGAGGACTTCGAACTGGCCCGCAGAGTCGAGGACATCGCCCCAGGCCACGGGGCACACTGAGCGATGTGCTCGATTACGAGAAGGAAGCCGACGGCTACGACGCCTCGCGCGGCGGCGAGGCCCGGGCCGAGGCCGCCGCACGCACCGTCCTGGACCTGATACCCCCCGGCTCCGGGCGCCTCCTCGACGTCGCCTGCGGCACCGGGATCGTCACCCGGCGGCTCGCC
>NZ_JACBWZ010001410.1 GCF_013870595.1 Streptomyces sp. WELS2
GTACCCCCAGTTGTACGCGTCCTTCGCGGCCGTCTTCCCCACACACTCCTGCTGCCGCTCCGAATCCGCCGGGAACGCGGCCAGGTCACAGTCCGGAACCGCCTGATCCGCCCTCCGCTCGGGAATCCCGGTGACATCGAAGACGGGCAGCAGGTGTACGTACGATGTCCCCGACTTCGCCAGTTCTCTCAGGTGGCGGGAACCGTCGCCGCCGGTGTCGGTGAAGGCCAGATAGGTGCCCCGGTCCTTCGCCGGCACGGTCTTGTCGGCGACG
>NZ_JACBWZ010001411.1 GCF_013870595.1 Streptomyces sp. WELS2
GGTCGAGGACCGCACCTCAAAGCACCCGGGCACCTATCTGGCGTTCACCGACAAGGACAGCGACGGATCCAAGCACCTGCGGGCGCTCGCCGAGGCGGGGACGTCGTACGTACACCTGCTGCCCGTCTTCGACATCGCGACGATTCCCGAGCGGAGGGCGGATCAGGCGGTTCCGGACTGTGACCTGGCCGCGTTCCCGGCGGATTCGGAGCGGCAGCAGGAGTGTGTGGGGAAGACGGCCGCGAAGGACGCGTACAACTGGGGCTAT
>NZ_JACBWZ010001412.1 GCF_013870595.1 Streptomyces sp. WELS2
CGGCCAGCTCCTCGCACAACTCGGCCGCGCCCGGAGCCTGTTCACCACGACGGCTGGTCAGCAGCAAGTGCCGCACACCGTGCGCTGCGACCAGGTGCCGGGCCACCAGAGCACCCACGGTCCCGGTACCGCCGGTGACCAGCACCGTCCCCTCACCCATGTCCGTGCCCGAGTCCGAGACGGAGGAACGGTGCCGCACCAGCCTGGGAGCGAACAACTGACCGTCCCGCACGGCCAACTGCGGCTCGTCGTCTACGACCAGAGC
>NZ_JACBWZ010001413.1 GCF_013870595.1 Streptomyces sp. WELS2
AGGCCAACTCCTGCACCAACTCGACTGCTCCAGGCGCGCGTTCACCACGGCGACTGGTCAACAGCAAGTGCCGCACACCGTGCGCTGCGACAAGGTGCCGGGCCACCAGAGCACCCACGGTCCCGGTACCGCCGGTGACCAGCACCGTCCCCTCACCCATGTCCGTGCCCGAGTCCGAAACGGAGGAACGGTGCCGCACCAGCCTGGGAGCGAACAACTGACCGTCCCGCACGGCCAACTGCGGCTCATCGTCTACGACCAGACT
>NZ_JACBWZ010001414.1 GCF_013870595.1 Streptomyces sp. WELS2
GTCCACTCGCTCCGCACCCACCGGCGGCCAAACCACAGGAACCGCCTGGTCGCCGACGGCGGCAGGGGCAAGGACTCCGCGTGCGTGGACGGTCCACTCCCCGCCCCCGGCACGGGAGCGGACGATCACCGAACGGCGCCCGGACTCGTCCGCGCCGGCCACGCCCACGTGCAGCCGCACGTCCTCCTCGTCCGTGAGCAACAGCGGTGCCTCGAGGACCAGTTCCTCTACGAGCCCGGCACCGACCTCGGCCCCGGCA
>NZ_JACBWZ010001415.1 GCF_013870595.1 Streptomyces sp. WELS2
ATCCACCGGCTCCGCACCCACCGGCGGCCAAACCACAGGCGGAAGAACGGGCGCGTCCACGGCCTCCGAAGCCAGGACGCCCCGGGCGTGTACGGTCCACTCCTCATCGGTGCGGGAGCGCACCACCAGTGTCCGGCAACCGTCCTCGGCCGCGCCGCTCACGCTGACGTGGAGCCGTACCTCACCGTGGTCCGGCACCAGCAGCGGCGCCTCCAGCACCAGTTCCCGCACGACGGGGGCGCCGGCCTCCACTCCCGCG
>NZ_JACBWZ010001416.1 GCF_013870595.1 Streptomyces sp. WELS2
GGGCCGGTCGGTGTTCGTGTTTCCGGGGCAGGGTGCGCAGTGGGTGGGGATGGGTGGGGAGTTGTACGGCTCGGAGCCGGTGTTCCGGGAGGTGATCGACGCGTGTGAGGGGGCGTTGGCGCCGTATACGGACTGGTCGTTGGTGGAGGTGCTGACCGGCGGTGGTTCGCTGGAGCGGGTCGATGTGGTGCAGCCCGCCCTGTTCGCGGTGATGGTGGCGCTGGCCGAACTCTGGCG
>NZ_JACBWZ010000142.1 GCF_013870595.1 Streptomyces sp. WELS2
CGGCGCCGGGCACGCCCGCGTCCTCGCCGTTCATCAGCCGGGCGATCTCCAGGGTGGGCAGCCGATCGATGCCGGCCAGCTCGGGCCGGAAGGCCTCGGTGGTCAGGGAGGCCAGCTGACTGCGCAGGTCGTGAGAGGTCATAAGGGGGGTGGCTCTCTCCGGTACGGGGACGTGCTGTCCCTACGGTCCTATCGCGAAGCGCTCCGGTGCCGGTGCGCCAGCGCCTCGTAGGACGCGGCCAGCGCCGGTGCCGCCGTCTCGTACGTCCGCTGCGCCACCCCGACGAACAGACAGTCCACCACCAGCAACTGGCTGGTCCGGGAGGACATCGCGGCGGGCCGCAGCTCCGTCTCCCGCGACGTCGACGTGGTCAGCACGAGATCGGCGTACTGGGTGACCGGTGAGTCCGGCCGCCCGGTGACGGCCACCGTGGTCGCCCCGTGTTCGAAGGCGACCCGCAGCGGCTCGATGACGTCCCCCGTCGTCCCGGAATGGGTGATCGCGATCGCCACATCACCCGAACGGAGCTGCACGGCGTTGGTCACCGCAAGATGCGGATCGCTGTGCGCGTGGGCTATGAGGCCTATCCGCAGCAGCTTCTGGGTGAGGTCCTGGGCGACCAGCCCGGACGCTCCCACGCCGTACACATCGGTGCGCCGGGCCCCGACCAGCGCGGTGACGGCCGCGCCGAGCTGCCCGGTGTCGAGTCCGGCGGCCGTGTCGGCGAGGGTCTGCTGCTCCTCGTAGGCCAGCTTGGCGACCACGTCGTCCAGGGAGTCGTCCACCGCGATGTCGGTGGTGATCGCGGGCGCGCGGCCGGACTGCTGCTGGGCGGCGAGTCCGGCCAGGGCGAGCCGCAGGTCCCGGTAACCGGGGTAGCCCAGCAGCCGGGCGGTGCGCACGACGGTGGCCTCGCTGGTGCCGGTGAGCTCGGCGAGGCCGGTGACCGTGAGGGCGGCGCAGCCGGCCGGGTCGTTGGCGACCGCTTCGGCGACCCGCTGCATGGACCGGGTCATGGAGGGGGCGAGCGTGCGCACCTTCGCGGCGAGGGAGCCGACCGGACTGCCGAAAATTTCCTTCACGTCCTGGGTCACGCATGAAAGATATTTTCGGTTCGGTGTCCTGGTCAAGAGTGCGCACAATGGGGGCATGGACCCCATCAGCCCCCTGGAACAGGCGTTGCACGCGGCCCGCGCCCTGGTGCTCGCGGACCTGGTCGCGCGCGAGGTCGCCGAGGCGGACGTGGTCTCGCTGGTGGAGGACTCCATCGCCCAGCGGCGCTGGTGGGTCGAGCAGTGGCCGGACGGCGCCGCCTTCGTCGCCGGGCTGGTCGCGCAGGACGTCCAGGACGCGCTGCTGGAGCGGTACGGCCGCTGGCCGCTGTGTCCGGTGTGCGGCTCCGGCGACCCGCACGCGCTGGACGTGGAACCGGAACTGGGCCCCGACCCGCACTGGGTGTGCCACAAGGCCGGTGTGAAGGTCGCGTCGGTGGGCTCGCTGGGCTCGGCCGTCGGCGGAACGGCCTCGTCGTGACCCTGTACGTCGACCCGCCCGCCTGGCCCGGGTACGGCCGCCTGTGGTCGCACCTGGTCAGCGACGTGTCGTATGACGAACTGCACGCCTTCGCCGCCCGGTTGGGCCTGCCGCGGCGGGCCTTCGACAGCGACCACTACGACCTCCCGGAGCACCGGTACGCGGACGCTGTGGCCGCCGGGGCGGTGGAGGTCAGCAGCCGCGAAGTGGTCCGGCTGCTGCGGGAGTCGGGGCTGCGCCGGCCCAAGGGCCTGGCTCAGCGCCGCAACTCGTAGGCCAACCCTTCCCCGTCCTCGCTCACCTTGGTGAAACCGGCGCGGGAGACGACCGCCTGGGAGGCGGTGTTGGCGGGATCGATGGTCGCGAACAAGGTCCGCACCCCGTCGCGGGCCAGCGCCCACTCGGCCAGCGCGCGCAGTGCCTCCGTGGCGTAGCCGTTGCCGCGGGCGGACTCCGCGAGGTCGTAGCCGATCTCCACCCGGCCCTCCTCGTCCGGGGCGGAGTGGAAGCCCATGCCGCCGACGGCGCGGCCGTCCGCCCGGCGGACCAGCGTGAAAACGCCGAACTCCGGCCGGTGGACGCCGGTTCGGTACGCCTTGAGCATGAATCCGGCGGCCTCCCGCGTGCCCTCGTACGGGCCCCCTTCGACCCACTCGAACCCACCGTCGCCGCCGAGGGACAGATCGTGCGCGGCGGCCGGGCGGACGCCGACCAGGTCGAGGCGCTCGGCGGGGATGACCAGATTGTTGCGCCAGCGCCATTCGGTGACCGGGGCGCGGCCGGGCAGCTCGCCCCGGCCGGTGGCCCACAGCAGGGTCGGCCAGGGCTCGGGGCCCGGCTGGACGTGCGGGAAGAGCCAGGTCAGGACGGATTCGGCGAGGTCGGCGGAGGGCTCGTAGGGCAGGCCGAGGCCCTGGGTCATGTCATGGGTGTGCAGCAGCACCTCGGCGACGCCCATCGCCGCGAAGCCCACGCGGTCGGCACTGCCGTAGGGGTAGTTGTGGTGGCCGCGCGCTCCGGGCGGGGCGGTGTCGACGACCGCCGCGAGCAGGCCGCCGGTCGCCTCGACGACCCGGAGCAGGTCCGCGTTGCCGGTGCCCTCGTCGGGGGTCAGCATGAAGGGGACGTAGCCGTCCCGCGCGCGCGTGACGAGGTTGGCGGCGTACGCCACCAGGTCGTCGGCGACGTGCACGGCGGTGGTGCGGCAGTCCCACTCCAGTCCCCCGGCCGGGACGGCCGTCCAGTCGCGGTCCACCGCAGGGCGCAGGGCCGCGATACAGCCCGCGACGGCCTCGGTCACGTCATCGCCGTTCATCGATCGCATGGGCGCACCCTAGGCGGCGGCCTCCCTCAGGTCGACAGCATTTCCAGCTCCGAGGAGAGGTTGTAGCGGGCGGTGGCCTCCCAGTGCTCCCGGCCGTACGGGGTGTGGAACAGGCGGGGCAGGCCGAGGAGTTGGCGCAGAATCGCCGAACGCCCCGCGCGGAAGGCGTCGTTGGGCACGAAGTGGTACTCCTCACGGATCCCGGCGGTGTAGACGGCGTACGCGGACGGGGGCGCGGCCAGGATCGCGAGATCGGCGTCGCACAGCACCTGGCCGTCGGCGTCGTCACCGGCCGGGTCGTGGCCGACGGTGAGCCGGACCAGCCGGGCCACCTCGGCCGTCTTCGCGTCCGGCAGGCCCGCCTCGGGCAGCGCGCGCTCGGCCAGCCGCGCGGACCGCTCCTCGTTCTCGGACCGCTCCGGGAGGTAGACGGCGTCGTGGAACCAGGCGGCCAGCCGGACCACGTCCGGGTCGGCCGCGTACCGCTCCAGGGTGTCGACGTGGTCGAGTACGGCGGTGAGGTGCGCCACGGTGTGGTAGTGGCGCTGCGGCTCCCGCCAGCGGGCGAGCAGGTTGTCGGCGTAGGGGGCGGGGTCGGGGCCGCCGCCGGGGCCGCGGGCGGCCTCCAGGGCGCGGGTGAAGCGGAGTCGCAGGGCGTCGAGGTCGGCCATGTCCCCATTCTTCCGTGCCGCCCGCCGCCTCCCGCATGCCGGAGACCGCCGGCCGTCCCGTTCGTACGGCTGGCCCCCGTTCGTACGGCTGGCGCTCGGGGACGGGCATACTCTTGAATTGGACTAGACCTGTAGTCGCCCGACGAATGCCGATGAATGGGGTGCCATGAGCAAGCGTGCAGTCCTGGAGGTGATCGCCCTCGACCTCGAGGACGCGGTCGCCGCCCAGGCCGGAGGCGCGGACCGGCTGGAGCTGGTCACCGAGATGGCGGCCGACGGGCTCACCCCCGCGCCCGCCACCGTCGCCGCGATCCGCGCCGCCGTCGACATCGACCTGCGCGTGATGCTCCGCATCGCGGACGGCTTCGCGGCCGGCGACCTGGACCGGCTGGTCGGCCTGGCCGGCGAGCTGCGGGAGGCGGGCGCCGACCAGTTCGTGCTCGGGTTCCTCGCCGAGGACGGCGGCGCCGACATGGCCGCCGTGGAGCGGGTCGTCGACGCCCTCGACGGCTGCCCGTGGACCTTCCACCGGGCGATCGACCGGGCCGCCGACCGGGACGCCCTGCGCAAGCAGCTCGCCGACCTGCCCGGCCTGGACACCTACCTCACCGCCGGCGCCGCCTCCGGTGTGGACGACGGCCTGCCCACGCTGCTCGCCGAGGCGGCGCGGGGCGGCGGCCCGGGTTACGAGCAGCGGATCATGGTCGGCGGCGGGCTGCGCCTCGACCACGTGACCCGGCTCCGCGAGGGCGGGATCGACGCGTTCCACATCGGCGGCGCGGCCCGCCCGGCCGGCTGGCGGGGGCCGGTCTCGGCCGAGGAGGTCGCGCGGTGGCGCACCGCGCTGGACGGGGACGCCGGCGGCGTCTAGTTCCGCACCGGGTGCAGGCACAGCGGGGTCGCGCCGTCCGCGCTGTATTGGAGGTAGGCGTAGTAGTCGCCGTCCGCGCAGTACCCGTTGTGCTGCTCGGTGACCAGGAACTGCGCGTCCGGCGAGTCGCAGGGCACGTTCCTGAGGTCCTGGTGGGGCCACTCGCGGTCGTTGTGCGCGCACGCGCCGACCGACAGCGGCTCGGTGTTCTTCCGGGGCTGGAAACGCACCCGGGACGGCTCGTCGGAGCCGCCGGTGGCGATCAGGACGGGTACGGCGATCACCAGCGCGGCCAGGACGGCGAGCGGGAGCAGCACGGCCGGCCGCCGCAGCAGCGGGCGGCCGGGGTCCAGCGGCGGGCGCCAGGCGGCCGTGACCGGTGCCGGCAGCCTCCGGATCCGGGCCAGCGCACCGAGGTTGAGCAGCAGGGTGGCCGGCGTGACGAGCAGCGACAGCAGCCCCCACCAGCCCCGTACCAGGGTGTCCCGCTGCATCTGGCGGAACACGGCCAGCGCGCAGGTGCGGCACAGCGTCTCCCGCCGCCGCAGGAGCCGCATCAGCACCACCATGCCCTGGTGCCCGCGCACCGTCACCGGCGCGGCGGGCAGCGCCCCGCACACCTCGCACCCCGGAGCGGGCGGGTACGGCGCCCCGGGCTGTCGGTAGGGGTACGCGGGATACGGCGGGGGCGGATGCGGCGTGCTCAACGGGGGCCTTTCCAGGGGGACATGACGGAACGGCTCAGCACCCTACTCGGCGAGCTGCGGGGGCAGCGGCGCCGCGTGCGTCACGATCAGACCCGACACCGCCCGGGTCAGCGCCACGTACAGGCGTCGCAGGCCGGTGCGCTCGTCCGGCTCGCCGTCCACCACCGCCTGCGGCTCGTCCAGCACCACGTAGTCGTACTCCAGGCCCTTGGCGAGCGAGGCCGGGACCAGGGTCAGCCGGGTCTCGCGGGTGGTCTCCTCGCCGGGTGCCAGGTAGGAGATCCCGGCGGCCGTCAGGGCCTCGGCCAGCTCCGGGACGCGCGCGTCGGCGGCGATCAGACCCGTCGAGCCCTCGTTGCGCAGCAGCCGCGCGCAGGCGTCGACCACATCGGCCGCCCCGGCCGCCGGACGCACCTCGAAGAAACCGGGGTTCTCCCGGACCGAGGCGACCGGGGCGAGGCCGGGCGCGATGTGCGGCAGCAGCCGGGAGGCGTACGCGATGACGTCCGTCGGCACGCGGAAACCGGCCGTCAGCTCCTCCACCGCCCCGTCCGGCTTGCCCAGGTGCGCGAGTGCCTCCGCCCAGCTGCGGGTCGCCCACGGGGTCGTGCCCTGGGCCAGGTCGCCCAGCACGGTGGCGCTGCCGGTGGTGCAGCGGCGGCCGACGGCCCGGTACTGCATGGGGGACAGGTCCTGGGCCTCGTCCAGCACCACGTGCCCCAGCGAGTGGGTGCGCTGGATCAGATCGGCCGCCTCGTCGATCAGCACGGCGTCCGCCGCCGACCACTTGGCCGACTTCACGCTGCGCGCCGGCCTGGTCCACAGGATCGTCTTCTGCTCGTCCTCGTCCAGGACCCCGGCGGCGTGCTCGGCGAGGAACTCCGCGTCCGACAGCAGCCGCAGCACCAGCTTCGCAGGGTCCACGGCCGGCCAGACCGCCTTCACGGCCGCCTTCACCGCGCTGTTGCGGGCCACCGCGTCCTGCACCCGGTCGTCCGGCGCCTCCCCGGCCTGCTCCATGCGCACCAGCACCGCGTGCGCGACGCGCTGCGGCAGCGCCTCGCGGGCCGCGCCGTAACGGATGTCCCGGGCCAGCAACTCGCCGACGATCTCCTCCAGTTCGTAGGCCGGGATCCGCCAGCGCCGGGAGCCGCGCACGACCACGAGCGGCTCGGTGGGCAAGGTCACGTGCGCGTACAGGGCCCGCCGGAGCACCTCGGCCATCCGGGCGTCGCCCTTGACGACCGCGGCGGCGGCCTCGTCCGTGCCGCGCACCTCCACATGGGCGACCAGGTCGTCCACCGTCGCCTGCCGCACGGTCAGCTCGCCCAGCGCGGGCAGCACCTGCTCGATGTAGTGCAGGAAGGACCGGTTCGGCCCGATGACCAGGGTGCCGGTGCGGGCCAGCCGCTCCCGGTGGGCGTACAGCAGGTACGCGACCCGGTGCAGGCCGACGGCGGTCTTCCCGGTGCCCGGACCGCCCTGCACACAGACCGTCCCGGACAGGCCGGACCGGACGATCTCGTCCTGCTCCGGCTGGATGGTGGCGACGATGTCCCGCATCGGGCCCACGCGCGGCCGCTCGATCTCCCGCTGGAGCAGCTTGCTGGTGGTGGCGGCCTCCGCCGGGTCGGACAGGTGCTCGTCCTCGTACGCGGTCAGGTCGCCGCCGGTGTAGCCGAAACGCCGGCGCAGCCCGACGTCCATGGGGTTCCTCTTCGACGCCCGGTAGAACGGCTGCGATACCGGTGCGCGCCAGTCGATGACCATGGGATCGCCGTCGGCGTCGTGCACGTGCCGCCGCCCGATGTAGAACCGCTCGCCCTCGGCGCCCTCGGCCTGCTCGGCGCCCGGCGCGTGCAGGTAGTCCAGACGGCCGAAGAACAGCGGGGTGTCGCTGAGGTCGGCCAGCGCCTTGATGCGCTCGTCGATCTGGTGGGCGAGGACCTCGGCGTTGACCCAGTTCGCGGTGACGTCGCGGATGTCGAGCGCCTCCACGTCCTCACGCATGGCGCGCAGGGCGGCACGGGACGCGGAGAGGTGGGCGCGCTCCCGGGCCAGGGGGTCGTCGAGCGGGTCGTGGGCGGGCGTGGACAAGGGGGTGCCTCCGGTGGGCCTGCTGCATGGGCTACGACGTTGCCACCCGGTTTCCGGCCGGACGGCGGCACTCCGTGAGGGAGGCGGGGCAAGGGCGGAGATCCTAGGCGGGGCGCCGGGAAACGTCCAACGAATTTCCGGGCCCGGCCCGTCCCCTAGGGGACGCGGGCCGTTCGGCCTCAGGGGTGGCGTCCACCCGGAGGCCTACGCGGGGCGGCCGGGAACCGGACCCGTGGGCCGATGCGCCGGCGGTGCCCGGCGATCCACCATGAAGGCATGAGCGCAGCGACCATCACACCCGCCCCCTTCCGGCAGCCGTCCGGCGCCACCGCCCTGGACGGCACCCACCACCACCCGCTGGGCAACGCCCTGCGCGCCGTCAAGGTGTTCGCCGAGGCCGCGTTCGGCGTCGTCGTCCTCGGCGGGTACGGCGAGTACGGCGAGGAAGCGGGCATACGCCGCAGATGATCACATAGGGTCGGCTCCGTGCGGAAACGGACCGCCCTGCTCCTGCTCGCCCTCTCCCTCGCCTCCTTCGGCACGCTCTGCGCCCTGCGCGGCGCGCCCATGGCCGACCTCCTCGTCTACCGCGCCGAGGGCGCCGCCGTCGCCCACGGCACCGACCTGTACGGCTTCACCGTCACCGAGTGGCGGCTCCCCGCGACCTACCCGCCCTTCGCCGCGATCCTGTTCGTCCCGGCGGCCTGGCTCCCCGTTCCCGTCCTGAAGACGGCGTTCCTCGCGGCCAACGTGCTCCTGCTCGCCGTCCTCGTCGTCCTGTCCGCCCGCCTGGCCCGGCGCACCCCGGCCCCACCCGTGGTCTGGGCCGCCACCGCCCTCGCCCTGTGGCTCGAACCGGTCTTCCAGACCCTGCTGTTCGGCCAGGTCAACCTGGCCGTCGCCTGCCTGACCCTGTGGGACCTGACCCGGCCCCCGGGCGCCCGGTGGGCGGGAGCGGCCCTCGGGATCGCGGCCGGGATCAAACTCACCCCGGCCGTGTTCCTGGTCTGGCTGCTGCTGCGCGGCCGGATACGGGAGGCGGCGACCGCGCTCGCGGCCTTCGCGGGGACGGTCGCGTCCGGCGCCGTGCTGCTGCCCTCGGCGACCGTCTCCTTCTGGACCCGGCGGCTGTGGGAGACCGGCCGGGTCGGCAAGGCCTGGATCGTGGACAACCAGTCCCTCCAGGGGCTGATCGCACGGATGCTCGGCGATCCCGCGCCGGGCCTCGGCTGGGTGCTGCCGGCGCTGGTCACCGGTGCCGCCGGGCTGTGGCTCGCGGCCCGCGCCCGGCAGGAGCGGTACGGCATCCTGCTCACCGCGTGCACGGCCCTGCTGGTCTGCCCGATCAGCTGGTCCCACCACTGGGTGTGGTGCGTGCCGCTGATCGCGGTGCTGCTCGGTGACGGCCGCCGGTGGGCGGCGGCCGCCACGGCGGCGGTCTTCACCGCCCGCACCCTGTGGCTCGTCCCGCACGCGGGCGACCGGGACCTGCACCTGCCGTGGTGGCAGCAGCCGGCGGCGTCCCCGTACCCGCTGCTGGTCCTCGTCCTGCTGGCGTGGGCGGCGGCGGCCCGCCGCCCGGCGCGTCAGGCCGCGCCCTCCGCCAGGATCTCGTCGGCGTCCACGATCCGGTAGGCGTAGCCCTGCTCGGCCAGGAACCGCTGCCGGTGGGCGGCGAAGTCCTGGTCGATGGTGTCGCGGGCGACCACCGAGTAGAAGTGCGCCTGGTGGCCGTCGGCCTTGGGGCGCAGCACCCGGCCGAGCCGCTGGGCCTCCTCCTGCCGGGAGCCGAAGGTCCCGGACACCTGGATGGCGACCGTGGCCTCGGGCAGGTCGATGGAGAAGTTCGCGACCTTCGACACCACCAGCACGCTGATCTCGCCCTCACGGAAGGCGTCGAAGAGCTTCTCGCGCTGGGCGTTGGAGGTCTCCCCCTTGATGACGGGAGCGTTCAGATGCTCACCCAGCTCGTCCAGCTGGTCGATGTACTGGCCGATGACCAGGACCTGCTGCCCCGCGAACCGGCGGACGATCGCCTCGGTGACCTTCCGCTTGGTCGCGGTGGTCGCGCAGAAGCGGTACTTCTCCTCCGCCTCGGCCGTCGCGTACGCCAGCCGCTCGGAGTCGGTCAGGTTCACCCGGACCTCGACACAGTCGGCGGGCGCGATGTAGCCCTGCGCCTCGATCTCCTTCCACGGCGCGTCGAACCGCTTGGGCCCGATGAGGGAGAACACGTCCGACTCCCGGCCGTCCTCGCGCACCAGGGTGGCCGTGAGCCCCAGCCGGCGGCGCGCCTGGAGGTCGGCGGTGAACTTGAAGACCGGCGCGGGCAGCAGATGCACCTCGTCGTAGAGGATCAGCCCCCAGTCCCGGGAGTCGAACAGCTCCAGGTGCGGGTAGACGCCCTTCCGCTTGGTCGTCAGCACCTGGTAGGTGGCGATGGTGACCGGCCGGATCTCCTTCCTGGTGCCGCTGTACTCGCCGATCTCGTCCTCGGTCAGCGAGGTCCGCTTCACCAGCTCGTGCTTCCACTGCCGGGCGGAGACGGTGTTGGTGACGAGGATCAGCGTGGTCGACTTCGCCTGGGCCATCGCCCCGGCGCCGACCAGCGTCTTGCCGGCACCACAGGGCAGGACGACCACACCGCTGCCGCCGTGCCAGAAGTTCTCCACGGCCTGCTTCTGGTAGGGGCGCAGCGCCCAGCCGTCCTCCAGCAGCTCGATGGGGTGCGCCTCGCCGTCGACGTACCCGGCGAGGTCCTCGGCCGGCCAGCCCAGCTTCAGCAGCGTCTGCTTGATCTGCCCGCGCTCGGAGGGGTGCACGACGACCGTGTCCGGGTCGATCCGGGCGCCGACCAGCGGGGCGATCCGCTTGGACTTCAGCACCTCCTCCAGCACCGGCCGGTCGGTGGTGGTCAGGACGAGTCCGTGCGCGGGGTGCTTGCTGAGGGTGAGCCGGCCGTAGCGGTCCATCGTCTCGGCGATGTCCACGAGCAGCGCGTGCGGCACGGGATAGCGGCTGTACTGCACCAGGGCGTCCACGACCTGCTCGGCGTCGTGCCCGGCGGCGCGCGCGTTCCACAGGCCGAGCGGGGTGACCCGGTAGGTGTGGATGTGCTCGGGCGCCCGCTCCAGCTCGGCGAAGGGGGCGATGGCCCGCCGGCAGTCGTCGGCCCGCTCGTGGTCGACTTCCAGCAGCAGGGTCTTGTCGGACTGGACGATCAGTGGACCATTCACGCGCGGCACACCCTTTCCACAACGGCCAAACGTCCAGTGTGCCTCATCGAGCGGGTTTGTCCCGGGGCCGTGCACTATGCAACCCCGTCCCGGCCCCGCGGGTCTACGCCTGCGGCGGGGGCCGAGGGGAGGGCGTGGGATGACGGCGATCAGATGGGCGACCGGCGCGGGGGCCGTGGCGGTGCTGGTGGGCAGCGGCGTGTGGGCCATGCGGCCGGGGCAGGTCGACGCCCGGCTGTGGGCGGAGGTCCGGCCGGTGATCGAGGCCCGGCTGACGGCGGAGCAGCGGGGCACCGGGTACGGCGAGACGGTGCCCGCGCTGGACGCGCACTGGTTCTGCCGGGCCGAGCCGGTCGGCCTGGAGTGGCACGGGGACGAGGTGCGGGCGGGCGTCGACACGCTGTGCGTCGAGTACGGGGTGCGCGACGGCGGCCTGGTGGAGTGCGGCGGCGGACACGTCCCGCAGGTGCTGCGGCTCGCGCGGGCCGCCGACGGCCGCTACCGGGTGGTCTCGCAGGAGCGGGCTCCCGACGGCGCGGGCAGCGCCGGCTGGACCGAGTCCCGCTTCGGCCGCCGCACGCTCGCCCCGCGCGACGGGATGTCGTCCACGCC
>NZ_JACBWZ010000143.1 GCF_013870595.1 Streptomyces sp. WELS2
GCCGGGAGCGGTGCGGCCGGGGAGGTGTCCGTCGCGGGCTCCGGCGTGCTGGGTTCCACGGTGCGGGCTCCTTCCGTCGGGGGCCCCACCCTTCGTGCCCGGCGCGCCGCTGTCTATGACCGGCACCACGCGCGGACCGGTTCACGTCGGCCTCTCACCCGCCGGACGCCCCGGCTCCCCGGCTCGGGGCCACTCGTCCGTGGGCGTCCTGCCCGATTCCCGTGACCACCCGGCCCCGTTCGAGCAGGATGGGGGACATGACTGCCGTGTACGACACTCCCGTGGTCCTGGACCGACGCGAAGGCCCGTACGGCGAGGTGGTGCTGCGCAGGCACGGTGCGCTCCTGCAGATCATCGCCAACGGCTGCTTCCTGATGGACACCTCCGACGGCCGCTCGGAACGGCTGCTGGTCGACGCCGCCCGTGACGCGCTGGACGGGCGCGCGTCCCCGGCGGTGCTGATCGGCGGGCTGGGCGTGGGCTTCTCGCTCGCACACGCCGCCGCCGATCCCGTCTGGGGCCGGATCACCGTGGTGGAGCGCGAGCCCGCCGTCGTCGACTGGCACCGGGACGGCCCGCTCGCCGCGATCTCCGTCGGCGCCCTCGCCGATCCCCGTACCACGATCGTCCAAGCCGATCTGCCCGCGTTCGTCAATGAGACATCCGACACGTTCGACGCGCTCTGCCTCGACATCGACAACGGCCCCGGCTGGACCGTCACCGAGGACAACGACAGCCTCTACTCACCGGCCGGACTGGCGGCCTGCGCACGGGTGTTGAGGCCCGGTGGAGTACTCGCCGTGTGGTCCGCCGAACCCTCTCCGGAATTTGAAGGAACCTTGCGGAATGCCGGGTTCCAGCAGGTGCGTACCGAAGAGGTGCCCGTTGCCCGGGGCGTTCCCGACGTCGTCCACCTCGCCGTCCGACCTGGATAGCGACAGCCCGGTGAGTCCCCGTAATGTGCTGCCCTGACGCGGATCTTCCAAGCGTCGAACGCAGACATGGGATCACCCCACGGATTCCGGAAAGCAACACAACAGGGGCGGGCGATGGAGCAGACACACACCTCCCAGAGCGGCGCGGCGACGACCACCCCGGGCGCGCAGCGCCGGGTGCTGGTCGTCGAGGACGACCCCACGATCGTCGACGCCATCGCGGCCCGGCTCCGTGCCGAGGGGTTTCTGGTGCAAACGGCGGCCGACGGTCCGGCCGCCGTCGACACGGCCGAGGCCTGGCAGCCGGACCTGCTGATCCTCGACATCATGCTGCCCGGCTTCGACGGGCTGGAGGTGTGCCGGCGGGTGCAGGCGCAGCGGCCGGTGCCGGTGCTGATGCTGACCGCGCGGGACGACGAGACGGACATGCTGGTCGGACTGGGCGTGGGTGCCGACGACTACATGACCAAGCCGTTCTCCATGCGGGAGCTGGCGGCCCGGGTGCATGTGCTGCTGCGCCGGGTGGAGCGGGCCGCGCTGGCCGCCGCCACGCCCCGCACCGGCATCCTGCGCCTCGGCGAGCTGGAGATCGACCACGCCCAGCGCCGGGTGCGGGTGAAGTCCGAGGACGTCCACCTGACGCCCACCGAGTTCGACCTGCTGGTGTGCCTGGCGAACACCCCGCGCGCGGTGCTCTCCCGGGAGCAGCTGCTGGCCGAGGTGTGGGACTGGGCGGACGCCTCCGGCACCCGCACGGTCGACAGCCACATCAAGGCCCTGCGCCGCAAGATCGGCGCGGAGCGGATCCGGACCGTGCACGGCGTGGGCTACGCGCTGGAGACACCGACCCCGTGAGCGGCAGCGGGCGCCAGGCCGCACGGAGGAGCCCCGGGATCCTCGGCGAGGAACCCTGGGGCGGCGTACGCCCGTTCTCGATCAAGACCAAGCTGGGCGCGCTGGTCGTCATCGCGGTGCTGATCACCACCGGCCTGTCGCTCGTCGCGGTGCACACCCAGACGGAGCTGCGCTTCATCACGGTCTTCTCGATGATCGCCACCCTGCTGATCACCCAGTTCGTGGCGCACTCGCTGACCATGCCGCTGGACGAGATGAACGCGGTGGCCCGCTCCATCTCGCAGGGCGACTACACGCGCCGGGTGCGGGAGAACCGCCGCGACGAACTCGGCGACCTGGCCCAGACGATCAACGTCATGGCCGACGAGCTGGAGGCCCAGGACAACCAGCGCAAGGAGCTGGTGGCGAACGTCTCGCACGAGCTGCGCACTCCGATCGCCGGGCTGCGCGCGGTGCTGGAGAACATCGTGGACGGGGTCACCGAGGCCGATCCGGAGACCATGCGGACGGCCCTGAAGCAAACCGAGCGGCTGGGCCGCCTGGTGGAGACCCTGCTGGACCTGTCCCGGCTGGACAACGGCGTGGTGCCGCTGAAGACGCGCCGGTTCGAGGTGTGGCCGTACCTCTCGGGCGTGCTGAAGGAGGCCAACATGGTCGCCTCCGCGCGCGCGGACATCGCCTCCGGCTCGGGCAGCCACACCCGCACGGACGTCCATCTGCACCTGGACGTCTCACCGCCGGAGCTGACCGCGCACGCGGACCCCGAGCGCATCCACCAGGTCGTCGCCAACCTGATCGACAACGCGGTCAAGCACAGTCCGCCGCACGGCCGGGTGACAGTGAAGGCGCGACGCGGGCCGCAGCCGGAGTCGCTGGTGCTGGAGGTCCTGGACGAGGGTCCCGGCATCCCCCGCTCCGAGTGGCACCGGGTCTTCGAGCGGTTCAACCGGGGTGCCGTCACCCGGCCGCACGGCCCGGGCAGCGACGGCGGCACCGGGCTCGGGCTGGCGATCGCCCGGTGGGCGGTGGATCTGCACGGCGGCCGGATCGGGGTGGCCGAATCCGAGCGTGGCTGCCGGATCATCGTCACTCTTCCGGGACTGACTTCCCTGGCCGGTTGACGTAGGGTCCGAACCGGAAGCACAAGATCCACGACGGTCTCCGACGGGTTCGCCCGGCAGGACACGTGTGATCGGCGCATGCCCGGGCACCCGCCTGACGTAAGCGGCGGCGGGCTGCGCCGGTGCTCGCTGTCACCTGCGGAACCACGCTTGTTTCCCGCCATATCAAGCCCCGAAACAAGATTTCCGATGTGACTTACGCGACGATGACCTTGCTCGACCTGACCTTCCCGGCCAGGGAGGCGTAGCCTTTATTCCCGCTGTCCATCACCTTGTGAAGCGGAAGAGGGCGGTTGCCGCCGTGTCGCCACAGTCCCCCAGTAACTCATCGAGTCTCTCCACCGACGACCAAGCCGGGAAGAACCCCGCAGCCGCGTTCGGTGCGAACGAATGGCTCGTCGACGAGATCTATCAGCAGTACCTCCAGGACCCGAACTCCGTAGACCGCGCCTGGTGGGACTTCTTCGCCGATTACAAGCCGGGGGCTCCGGCCACCCCGGCCCCGGCGGGTTCCGCGGCCGCGGGGGCCGCGCAGCCCACCACGGCCCCCCAGGCACCCGCGGCCCCGGCCCCCCAGGCCGCCGCCCCGGCCCCGAAGCCCGCCGCGGCCCCCGCCCAGGCCCCGGCCCCCGCGGCTCCCGCCGCTCCCGCGGCGAAGGCCGCCCCGGCCAAGCCGGCGCAACCCGCACAGGCGCCCGCTCAGCCGAAGGCCAAGGCCGAACCGGCGAAGGAGGCCCCGGAGGGCCCCGAGCTGGTCACGCTGCGCGGCCCGTCCGCCGCCGTGGCGAAGAACATGGACGCCTCGCTGGAGATGCCGACCGCCACCTCGGTGCGCGCCGTCCCGGTGAAGCTGCTGTTCGACAACCGGATCGTCATCAACAACCACCTCAAGCGCGCCCGCGGCGGGAAGATCTCCTTCACGCACATCATCGGGTACGCGATGGTGCAGGCCATCAAGGCCATGCCGTCGATGAACTGGTCCTACGGCCTCAAGGACGGCAAGCCGACCCTGATCAAGCCGGCGCACGTCAACCTCGGCCTGGCCATCGACCTGGTCAAGCCCAACGGTGACCGCCAGCTCGTCGTGGCCGCCATCAAGAAGGCCGAGACGCTGAACTTCTTCGAGTTCTGGCAGGCCTACGAGGACATCGTCCGCCGCGCCCGCGACGGCAAGCTGACGATGGACGACTTCTCCGGCGTCACGGTCTCCCTGACCAACCCCGGCGGCCTCGGCACCGTCCACTCCGTGCCGCGCCTGATGCCCGGCCAGTCCGTGATCATGGGCGTCGGCTCCATGGACTACCCGGCGGAGTTCCAGGGCACCAGCCAGGACACCCTGAACAAGCTCGGCATCTCGAAGGTCATGACGCTCACGTCGACCTACGACCACCGGGTCATCCAGGGCGCCGCCTCCGGCGAGTTCCTGCGCCAGGTCGCCAACCTGCTGCTCGGCGAGAACGGCTTCTACGACGACGTCTTCGAGGCGCTGCGCATCCCCTACGAGCCGGTCCGCTGGCTCAAGGACATCGACGCCAGCCACGACGACGACGTCACCAAGGCCGCCCGCGTCTTCGAGCTGATCCACTCCTACCGGGTCCGCGGCCACGTCATGGCCGACACCGACCCGCTGGAGTACAAGCAGCGCAAGCACCCCGACCTGGACATCGTCGAGCACGGCCTCACCCTGTGGGACCTGGAGCGCGAGTTCGCCGTCGGCGGCTTCGCCGGCAAGTCGATGATGAAGCTGCGCGACATCCTCGGCGTGCTGCGCGACTCGTACTGCCGCACCACCGGCATCGAGTTCATGCACATCCAGGACCCCAAGCAGCGCAAGTGGATCCAGGACCGGGTGGAGCGCCCGCACTCCAGGATGGAGCGCGAGGAGCAGCTGCGCATCCTGCGCCGGCTGAACGCCGCCGAGGCGTTCGAAACCTTCCTGCAGACGAAGTACGTCGGCCAGAAGCGCTTCTCCCTGGAGGGCGGCGAGTCCGTCATCCCGCTGCTGGACGCGGTGATCGACTCCGCGGCCGAGTCCCGCCTGGACGAGGTCGTCATCGGCATGGCCCACCGCGGCCGCCTCAACGTGCTGGCCAACATCGTCGGCAAGTCGTACGCGCAGATCTTCCGCGAGTTCGAGGGCAACCTCGACCCGAAGTCGATGCACGGCTCCGGCGACGTGAAGTACCACCTGGGCGCCGAGGGCACCTTCACCGGCCTGGACGGCGAGCAGATCAAGGTCTCGCTGGTCGCCAACCCCTCCCACCTGGAGGCCGTCGACCCGGTCCTGGAGGGCGTCGCCCGCGCCAAGCAGGACATCATCAACAAGGGCGGCACGGACTTCACGGTGCTGCCGGTGGCGATCCACGGCGACGCGGCCTTCGCGGGCCAGGGCGTGGTGGCCGAGACCCTGAACATGTCGCAGCTGCGCGGCTACCGCACCGGCGGCACGGTCCACATCGTCATCAACAACCAGGTCGGCTTCACCGCGGCCCCCGAGTCCTCGCGTTCCTCCATGTACGCGACGGACGTGGCCCGCATGATCGAGGCCCCGATCTTCCACGTGAACGGCGACGACCCCGAGGCCGTCGTGCGCGTGGCGCGGCTCGCCTTCGAGTTCCGCCAGGCGTTCAACAAGGACGTGGTGATCGACCTCATCTGCTACCGCCGCCGCGGTCACAACGAGTCGGACAACCCGGCCTTCACCCAGCCGCTGATGTACGACCTGATCGACAAGAAGCGCTCGGTGCGCAAGCTGTACACCGAGTCCCTGATCGGTCGCGGCGACATCACCCTGGAGGAGGCCGAGCAGGCCCTCCAGGACTACCAGGGCCAGCTGGAGAAGGTCTTCACCGAGGTCCGCGAGGCCACCTCGCAGCCGGCCACCGGGGACGTCCAGGCGCCCCAGGACGGCTTCCCGGTCGCGGTCCCGACCGCGGTCTCCACCGAGGTCGTCAAGCGGATCGCCGAGTCCCAGGTCAACATCCCGGACACCATCACCGTCCACCCGCGGCTGCTCCCGCAGCTCCAGCGCCGGGCGGCGATGGTGGAGGACGGCACGATCGACTGGGGCATGGGCGAGACCCTCGCCATCGGCTCCCTGCTGCTGGAGGGCACCCCGGTCCGGCTGGCCGGCCAGGACTCCCAGCGCGGCACCTTCGGCCAGCGCCACGCGGTGCTGATCGACCGGGAGACCGGCGAGGAGTACACCCCGCTGCAGTACCTCGCCGAGGACCAGGCGCGGCTGAACGTCTACAACTCGCTGCTGTCCGAGTACGCGGCGATGGGCTTCGAGTACGGCTACTCGCTGGCCCGCCCGGACGCGCTGGTGATGTGGGAGGCCCAGTTCGGCGACTTCGTCAACGGCGCCCAGACGGTCGTCGACGAGTTCATCTCGTCGGCCGAGCAGAAGTGGGCCCAGACCTCCGGCGTCGTCCTGCTGCTCCCGCACGGTTACGAGGGCCAGGGTCCGGACCACTCCTCCGCGCGCCCCGAGCGGTTCCTCCAGCTGTGCGCGCAGAACAACATGACCGTGGCCATGCCCACGCTGCCGTCGAACTACTTCCACCTCCTGCGGTGGCAGGTGCACAACCCGCACCACAAGCCGCTGGTCGTCTTCACCCCGAAGTCGATGCTGCGCCTGAAGGCCGCCGCGTCGAAGGCGGAGGAGTTCACGAGCGGCCGGTTCCGCCCGGTCATCGGCGACAGCACGGTCGACCCGGCCGCGGTCCGCAAGGTCGTCTTCTGCGCCGGCAAGGTCTACTACGACCTGGAGGCCGAGCGGCAGAAGCGGGGCGTCACGGACACGGCGATCATCCGCATCGAGCGGCTCTACCCGCTGCCGGGTGACGAGCTCCAGGCGGAGGTCAACAAGTACCCGAACGCCGAGAAGTACCTCTGGGCGCAGGAGGAGCCGGCGAACCAGGGTGCCTGGCCGTTCATCGCGCTCAACCTGATCGACCACCTGGACCTGGCGGTCGGCGCGGACATCCCGGCCGGCGAGCGGCTGCGGCGCATCTCGCGTCCGCACTCCTCGTCCCCGGCGGTGGGTTCCGCGAAGCGGCACCAGGCCGAGCAGGAGCAGCTGGTGCGTGAGGTGTTCGAGGCGTAGGCCTCAGGCACCGCTCAAGGCGTAGGCCTCCCGAAAAGGGCCCGGTACCGAGTCTCCCGCTCGGCACCGGGCCCTTTCGTCTGCTCGGAGTGGGTTCCGCGGCCGTCCTAACCGCCCCGTACGCCCCCCTCCTCTCCTCTCGCTCTACTCGTCGTCCTCGTCGTCGAGCCGGGCGAGCCAGGTGGCCAGCCGCTCCACGGGCACCTCGAAGTCCGGGTTCAGGTCCACGAACGTGCGCAACTGCTCGGCGAGCCACTCGAAGGTGACCTCTTCCTCGCCACGCCGCTTCTCCAGCTCCTCGATACCGCGGTCGGTGAAGTACATAGGGGCTACGTCTCCTGCGTGAACATCCAGCGGGCAACTCTCCCCACCAGCGTATGCCGCCGTCGGCGCGCCCTGGTTCCGGGCAGCCGCGCGGGGACCCGCCCGCGCTCGGTACCCCTCGAAAGAGTGTCTTGACTTCACCGGGCCGCGATATATCGTGTTTGGGAGAGGACGCGATATGGCGTGTCACACCGCGCCCCGGCCGAGGAGGTCCCATGTCCGAGTGGTCCGTCACCGAACCCCAGAAGCTGACCTTCGACAGCCCCGTGCGCGATCTCCAGGTCCGCGTCGTCAACGGCACGGTGAACGTCGTCGGCTCCGAGGAGGAGTCGGCGCGGCTGGAGGTCTCGGAGCTGGAGGGCCCGCCCCTGGTGGTCACCCGGACCGGCTCCACGCTGACCGTGGCCTACGAGGACCTGCCCTGGAAGGGCTTCCTCAAGTGGCTCGACCGCAGGGGCTGGCGCCGCAGGGCGGTGGTCTCGCTCGCGGTCCCGGCCGACACGCGCGTGGAGGTGGGCGTGGTGGGCGCCGGCGCGGTCGTCTCGGGCATCCGCGGCTCCGCGGTGATCAGAGGGGTGAACGGCGACACCACCCTGGTCGGCGTCTCCGGCCCGGTCCGCGCGGAGACCGTCTCGGGAAACCTGGAGGCCCAGGCGGTCACCGGGGACCTGACGTTCCACTCGGTCTCCGGAGACCTCACCGTCGTGGCGGGCTCCGGCCCGTCCGTGCGCGCCGACACCGTCAGCGGCTCGATGATCGTCGACCTGGACCCGGAGGGCCCCACGGACGTCGGCCTGACGAGCGTCTCCGGCGAGATCGCCATCCGCCTGCCGCACCCGGCGGACGCCGAGGTGGAGGCGAACACCGCGAGCGGCGTGGTGTCCAACGCCTTCGAGGGGCTGCGGGTGCACGGCCAGTGGGGCGCGCACAAGATCACCGGCCGGCTCGGCGCGGGTACGGGCAGACTGCGGGCCACCACGGTCTCGGGCTCGATAGCCCTGCTGCGCCGGCCGCCCCGGGACGAGGAGGAGCACACGTCCTGGCAGACCGCCCCGTCGCGGCCGCCCGAGCCCGACACCACCACCGTCACCGTCACCGTGACCGACCCACCGCCCCCCGGCACCCCCGGATCCCCTTCCGCACCCCCGGAGGCCCCCAGCGCGCCCCGGGAGGCTGCCGCCCCGGATGCGCGCACGGCACCCCACCCGGCCGAACAGTCCCCGGCCGCGCCGGGGGACAATTCCGTCTCCGGCCAGGACGCCGCCGCCACCGGCGCCCCGGCCGACGGCACGACCGACAAGAAGGTGCTCTGACATGCCTCCCGTCTTCGCCCACGGCCGCCTCCGCCTGTACCTGCTCAAGCTGCTCGACGAGGCCCCGCGCCACGGCTACGAGGTGATCAGGCTCCTGGAGGAACGCTTCCAGGGTCTCTACGCCCCCTCGGCGGGCACGGTCTACCCGCGCCTGGCCAAGCTGGAGGCGGAGGGCCTGGTCCGGCACACCACCGAGGGCGGCCGCAAGGTGTACGCCATCACGGACGCGGGCCGCGCCGAACTGGCCGCCCGCAGCGGTGAGCTGGCCGACCTGGAGCTGGAGATCCGCGAGTCGGTCGCGGAACTGGCCGCCGAGATCCAGGCCGACGTGCGCGGCGCGGCCGGCGACCTGCGCCGCGAGGTGCGCGCCGCCGCGTCCGAGGCCCGCCGCGCACGGATGTCCGGGGGCGACTTCGCCCACGGGGAGTACGGCGACCCGGGCGACAAGGAGGCGTGGAGGGCCGCCAAGGAGGAGATGCGCCGGGTCAAGCAGGAGTGGAAGGAGCAGGCCCGGCGCGCCAAGGACGAGAGCCGCCGGGCACGCGAGGAGGCCGAGCGGGCCCGCCGCCAGGCCCAGGAGGCGCAGGCCCGGGCACGGGTCCAGGCGCAGGAAGAGGTACAGCGCATCGCCCGGCGCGTCCAGGAACGCGTCCAGGACCACTTCACGCGCGGCGACTGGCCCACGGGCCTCCGCGAGGGCCTGTCCGAACTGGCCAAGGAATTCGGCGACTTCGGCATGGACTTCGCCAGGGACCGGACCGGGAGCGCGGCCAAGGGCTCGAGCAGGGACTTCGGCAAGGACCGGGGCTTTTCCCGCACCACGGAGGAGGCGCCCCGCCCCACCGCGCCCTCGGAGCCGCACTACACCCCGGCCACGGAGGACTTCCCCGCCGAGTACGAACCGGCCTGGGCCCACGAGACACCCACCGGCGACCCGGCCCGCGACCTGGACCGCCTGCTGGACCGCTTCCGCGACGGCATCCGCGACGCGGCCCGCGACAACGGCATCACGCCGGCCCAACTCCACGAGACCCGCCACCACCTCACCAAGGCGGCGGCCCACATCGCAGCGATCCTCCGCCCCCACACCCCCTGACCCGAAGTCGGCCGACACCACCCCCGCCAAAACCGTGAGCGGTACGCACGAGGCGGGCCCGGCACCCCGGACCCGCCTCGTTCCGAGCTCCCCCGGAAACCTAGGAGTTGGTCAGCACGATCTTGCCGAACTGGTCCCCGGACGCGAGGCGTTCGAAGCCCTCGCGTGCCCGGTCCAGCGGGAGCTCCTCGTCGATCACGGGCCGTACACCGGTCGCGGCGCAGAAGGAGAGCAGGTCCTCCAGCTCGTCCTTGGTGCCCATCGTGGACCCGACGACCTTCAGCTCCAGGAAGAAGATCCGGGTCAGCTCGGCGTGCGAGGGCCGGTCCCCACTGGTCGCCCCGGAGATGACCAGCGTGCCACCGGGCCGCAGCGACTTCACCGAGTGGGACCAGGTCGCGGCCCCCACGGTCTCGATGACGGCGTCCACCCGCTGCGGCAGGCGGGCCCCCGGCTCCACCGCCTCCACGGCGCCCAGCTCCAGGGCCCGCTTCCGCTTCGCCTCGTCCCGGCTGGTGGCGAAGACCCGCAGCCCGGCCGCCTTGCCGAGGACGATCGCGGCCGTGGCGACACCCCCGCCCGCGCCCTGCACGAGGACCGAGTCCCCGGGGCGTACCCCGGCGTTGGTGAACAGCATCCGGTACGCCGTCAGCCAGGCCGTCGGCAGACAGGCGGCCTCGGCGAAGGACAGCTCCTTCGGCTTGGGCAGCACGTTCCAGGTCGGCACGGCGACCTGTTCGGCGAAGGTGCCCTGGTAGCGCTCGGTGAGGATGGAGCGCGGCTCGTGCGGGCCGACGCCGTGGCCGCTCTGGCCGATGACGGAGTGCAGGACGACCTCGTTGCCGTCCTCGTCGACACCGGCGGCATCGCAGCCGAGGATCATCGGCAGCCGGTCCTCCGGGAGGCCGACGCCCCGCAGGGACCAGAGGTCGTGGTGGTTGAGGGAGGCGGCGCGCACGGTGATCGTGCTCCAGCCGGGACGGGCCTCGGGAGCCGGACGCTCCCCCAACTCGAGGCCGGTGAGCGGCTGGTCGCGGTCGATTCGGGCAGCGTAGACAGCGAACATGCAGCCGACGATAGGGGTGCGACGCACCCGGCGGAACCAGGCCCGCCTGTGACACATGCCCTCTTGCGCTACGGCACCCGTGCGGCGCAGGACCACCGCCATCCGCGCCCGGCCTCCCCCGCAGGCAGTCCCCCGGCAACGGAAAACGGCCCCGCCCGGTCGGGCGGGGCCGTTCGGTCCGGCGTCGGCTCACGTCACCGGCGGGCGACGCTGTATCTGGGAGGAGTCC
>NZ_JACBWZ010000144.1 GCF_013870595.1 Streptomyces sp. WELS2
GAGGCACATCTGCGGGCCCTGGGCGGGGCGCCGGCGGACGGCGGGGAACGCGACACCTGACAGGCGCGCCCGCCCCGCCTCCCCATGGGAACGCGCTCGGCCGGTCAGATGGCGACCGGTGCCTCCGGGGCGGCGGCGTACGCTCGCCCGTCGGGGTGGGTCCACAGCCCCTGCGCGGCGAGCCGGGGCAGTACGCCCTCGCCGAACCAGTACGCCTCCTCCAGGTGCGGATAGCCGGAGAGGACGAACTCGTCGATGCCGAGGGCGTGGTACTCCTTGATCCGCTCGGCCACCTCCTCGTGACTGCCGACCAGCGCGGTCCCCGCGCCGCCCCGCACCAGCCCGATCCCCGCCCACAGGTTGGGGTGGATCTCCAGGCCGTCGCGGCTGCCGCCGTGCAGCGCGAGCATGCGCCGCTGCCCCTCCGACTCGCTGTGGCCGAGCCCCTCCTGGACGGCCCGTACGGTCTCGGGGTCGAACCCGTCGAGCAGCCGGTCCGCCTCCGCCCAGGCCTGCGCCGCCGTGTCCCGCGTGATGACGTGCAGCCGGATGCCGAAGCGGAGGGTACGGCCGTGCGCGGCGGCGAGCCCGCGGATCCAGGCGATCTTCTCGGCGACCTGCGCGGGCGGCTCCCCCCAGGTGAGGTACACGTCGGCGTACCGGGCCGCGACCTCGCCGGCGGCCGGTGAGGAGCCGCCGAAGTACACCTCGGGCACCGGATCGGGCAACCGGCCGAGCCGCGCCTCCTCGACCCGCAGGTGCTCCCCGTGCAGGTCGACGCTCTTTCCTTCCCACAACTCCCGCACCACGTGCAGGAATTCGCCGGTACGGCGGTACCTGGCGTCCTTGTCGAGGAAATCGCCGTAGGCCCGCTGTTCCCGGCTCTCCCCGCCGGTGACGACGTTGAGCAGCAGCCGTCCCCCGGTCTGCCGCTGGAACGTGGCCGCCATCTGCGCGGCGAGCGTCGGCGAGACGAGGCCGGGCCGGAAGGCGACGAGGAACTTCAGCCGTTCGGTGTGCTGGCTGACCATGGCGGTGGTCAGCCAGGCGTCCTCGCACCAGGCACCGGTCGGGGTGAGCGCGGCCACGAAGCCCAGGTCCTCGGCGGCGCGCGCGATCTGGCTCAGATAGGCGACCGTCGGGGGCCGGTCCCGGCCGGACGTGGTCGCCGGGGTGCCGTGGCCGCCGCCGACGACATCGCGGCTGTCGCCGTTGGTGGGCAGGAACCAGTGGAAGGTGAGGGACACGGGGTCTCCGATCGCTTGTGTCCGTGGGGTGGTCGGGCCGCTCAGCCCGCGGTCGCCGCCGCCAGTACCGGCGCGCGGTCCAGGGCGGCGGCGAACTGGTCCACCACGTGCCCCAGTGCCTCGGCGGTGGCCGGTGCGACGGTCAGGGAGCCGTCGTCCCGCACGGTGATGTCCTTGTCGAGGGTGAACCAGCCCTGGACTATGTGCGTGGCACCCATGGAGTTCAGCACCGGCCGCAGGGCGTAGTCGATGGCGAGGACATGCGCGGTGGAGCCGCCGGTGGCCAGCGGGAGCACCGTCTTGCCGGTGAGCGCGTACTGCGGGAGCAGATCCAGGAGCGCCTTGAGGACACCGGAGTACGCCGCCTTGTAGACGGGTGTGCCGACCACGACACCGTCGGCGCGGGCGAACAGCCCGGTGGCCTCGACGATGGCGGGGTGCCCGAAGTCCGCGCCGAGCAGGGCGTCGGCGGGGATGGTGCGGACGTCGAGCGGGATCACCTCGTGGCCCTGGGCGATGAGCCGCTGGTCCAGGTGGCGCAGCAGGAGGCTGGTGCGCGAGGAGGCGGAGGGGCTGCCGGAGACGGACAGGACGGTGGCCATGGGTGTCTCGTTTCTGGGGTGCGCCGGACGGCCGTACGCGAGCGGGGCGCCCGGGGAGAAGGCGGACGGGAGCACCGCCTCCCGAGCCGGGCACGCGGAACCCCTGTTACGGAATCGCTCGACGGGACGCCGGGGCAGCCGAATCCGGTGAAGGGAAAGGGAGTTCGGCCGCGCCGGGGCCCGGAGGAGAAGGAAAGGGCGGGCGGATCAGGCCGCTGCGCGACAGGAGGCGCTGGAGACGCGTGCGAGATCGACATGGCGTCGCCGCGTGAGATCCAGTCGCATGGTCATGCCATCGATCGTGGCAGCAGCCCGCGAGGACAGTCAAGGAGATCGCGGCCGTTCTCGTATCGCGGACCACGGGTTCCACGTCCGCCGCGGCCAGTCCCGCGGCGGCCGGGTGCGGACGGCCGGCCCTCAGGCCCCGCCGTCCTCCTCCCGCCCCTCGACCACCACGAGGAAGGCGTCCGACTTCAGATCCATCACCACGGTCGCCGGTTCACCCTCGGCACGTCGGGCGGCGGCGTACTCCTCCGCGGGCCAGGAACCACGCGGAGCCCCGGCGGGAAAACGCTCCAGCACCCTCGCACTCATGACGGCGGCCACCTCCTTGTTCACCGGCCCGAACGGGACGCGCCGTGGAATGTACGGCTTGTACCGATCCACCTGCCCCCGATAGGCGCGAACATGCCACCCCGAGGCCGTTCCACCGGACCCTCCCCACCCTCTACACATAAGCCGGCAATAAGGGCAAAATAGGGGCATACGGTGCACTCGCCATGCGCCGGACCAGACCTGGCCCGGCCTCGGCCTGCGAGGTCAAAGGAGACGACTCATGGCCGACTTGCACAGGGGTGACATCTCGAGCCACCCCGATGTCTCCGAGATGCGGGACCGCTACGCCCGCGTACTCGGTGGTCGTGATGTGGCGCTCGTGGACGGGCCGGTGTTCCTGCTCGGCCTGTACTGTGCCGCGTCCCCGTGGATCCTGCACTACACGGCGAGCCAGCCCGCCCTCGTCACCCACAATCTGATCGTGGGCGTGGCGATCGGCCTGCTGGCCCTGGGATTCACCCGGGCACCCGAGCGCATGTACGGCTTGAGCTGGGCCATGTGTGCCATGGGCATCTGGATGATCATCGCCCCGTGGATCGTGGGCAGCCGCCCGGACACGGGCGTCGTCGTCAACAACATCGTCATCGGAGCCCTGGCCCTCGTCCTCGGACTGGTGTGCGCCGGGACGGCCGCGAAGAGTACTCCGAGGCCGTAGCACGCGGGCCGCGGACCGAGGCCGCGGAAACCAGGGTCACGGCGCCCGGGCCGTGGGAGCCCGGACCCCGGACCCCCGGACCACGAAGGAGAAGACCGAGGAAAGGAGACGAGGAGATCGGTAAGGAAGAAGAACGACGAGGCCGGCCCGCCAAGCGGACCGGCCTCCCCTTGTCCCCGGTCAGCGGGCCGGCCTCCGCCACGGCTCCCGCGGCGGGGGCCGGCCGGTCTCGCGGCTTGAGGCTGGACAGCACGGCCGGCCGGACGCGACGGCGGGGCCCTCGCCCTCGCCGGTCAGGCCGTCATGGTGACGGTCAGCCGGAGGATGTCCCCGTACGGCCCGATCGGTTACCCAAGGCGGCGAGGCGATCGTCCGCTGTCAAAGGTCCGCGTCGGGCCGGGCCGGCACCGTGAAGGAGATCCACACGTCCGGCGGCAGCTCCGGCCGGCCCGGCACCGGGCGCGGCTCGCGGGTCCAGGCGTCACCGGCGAGATCCCCGGCGACCCGGGGCCAGAACCGCGCCGCGGCGGGGTTGTCCTCCTGGTAGGCGATCTCCCACGGCCCGGGGTGCCGGGTGAGCACCTCACGCGCCGCCCGCAGCCCGATGCCCCGGCGCCGGGCACCGCGCACCACGAAGAAGCTGTTCAGCACGCGTACCGGGCCGTCGAGACCGCGGACGAACGCGAGCCCGGCGAGGCGGTCGCCGTACGCCAGCAGGTACGGCGCCCAGCCGGGGTCGGTGAAGGCGGACGCCACCCATTCGCTCCGGAAGCCGCCATCGGCGGCGGGCAGGACGCCCCGGAACTCGGACAGATCGTGGCGGAACATCAGCCACAGCCGTTCCACGGCGGGCCGGTCGTCGGGGGTCGCGGGGCGGACGGCGAGGTCCGCGCTCGTGTTCCCGGCCGTGTCGGCGGAAATGCTCTCGGAGGTGTTCTCGGTCGTGAACGTCTCGGTCGTGTTCTCGGTCATGAACGAGAGCGTCCCCGACGGATCGCGATCCGGCCGGGGAGGTGATGTCCGTAACCTAGCTCATTTCAAGGGCGTTGTGGGTCTCGCCGATGTCCTCGCCGGTCTCCTTGGGGCCGAACGGCCAGACCCTCTCGTGCCGCGCCCACCCCAGGAAGGCCACGCAGCCCAGGGCCAGCCAGGCCAGGGACCACTCGATGGGGTGGCGGCCCGGGGAGTTGTGGTCGGCATAGCCGTAGATCACGCACCAGCCCGTGAAGGCGAGGACGCTCGGCAGCGGGTACAGCCACATGCGGTAGGGGCGGGGCAGGTCCGGCCGGCGCCGGCGCAGTACCGTCAGCGCCACGATCTGGGCCAGCGCCTGCACGATCACCATCACCGTGGTGAGCAGCTGGATCAGGGTGGCGAGGTCGGTGTGGCGGCCGACCAGGAAGCCGACGGCGGTGATCACACCCATGGTGGCCAGGCCGGACACCGGGAACCGGTGCCTGGGGTGCAGCCGGCCGTACGCGCGGAAAAAAACCCGGTCACGGGCGGCGTCGTAGGGCACCCGGGAGCCGCCGAGCAGGCCCGTGAAGACGGAGGCGAACGCGGTGACGAGGATCAGCACGGTCACCGTGTCCGCCGCCGGCCCGCCCCAGGTGTCCTCCAGCACCGCGGAGGCCACCGAGGTGGAGGCGATGTCCCGCGGGTCGGTCATCCGGTGCCAGTCGACCACGCCGAGCGTGCCGATCTGGAGCAGCAGGTAGATCGCCATGACACCGAGGATCGAGAAGAGCACCGAGCGCGGGAGGGTCCGGCCGGGGTTCTTGATCTCGGCGCCCATGTAGGCGGTGGTGTTGTAGCCGAGGTAGTCGTAGATCCCGATGGTCAGGCCCGCGGCGAAACCGGGCCAGTAGTGGTCGCTCATCACATTGAAGGCGCCCTGTGGGTAGGTGAAGGCCATGTGTGGGCTGAAGTGAGTGGCCGCGGCGGTGATCACCAGCAGTACGGAGGCGATCATCACGGTCCACAGGACGGCCGTGATCCGGGCGATGTGCTCGATGCCGCGCCAGAGCAGGAGCACCACCAGGGCGATGACGCCGAGCCCGGCCAGGTCGCCGGCCGTCTGCCCGAGACCGGGGGCGAGATAGCCGAGGTACTGGACGAAGCCGACCACGCCCGTGGACATGATCAGCGGGATGAACAGCATGGCCGTCCACACGAACAGAAACGGCATCAGACGGCCGGTGCGGTGCCGGAAGGCCTGGCGCAGATAGACGTAGCTGCCGCCCGAGCCGGGCAGGGCGGCGCCCAGTTCGGCCCAGACGAGGCCGTCGCACAGGGCCAGAACCGCGCCCGCGAGGAACCCGGTGACCGCCTGCGGGCCGCCGAACGCGGCGACCATCAGCGGGATCGTCACGAACGGGCCGATGCCGCACATCTGGCTCATGTTGATCGCCGTGGCCTGGAACAGGCCGACACGGCGGACGAAACCACCCGTGGGTGGCGGGCTACCGGACAATGGGGCCTCCTGACACGGCGGGCGTCCGACGCACCCGGCGGTTGCTGACCTACCGTCATACACACGATGGCGAAACGATCCTGCCCAAGCCGGCGGCGGCCTGCGCCGGTCTCCGCGAGGCTCGTTGACAGTGTCCGGGGCGCGACCTAGCGTGACTCAGGTTAGTAAAGTTTCCTAACTTTACGAGGCTGGAGACCGCCGTGTTCCCTCGCCCCACCCGCCGGCTCCCCCTGGCCGCCGCGGCGCTTCTCGCCCTGGGCGGCGCCCTGACCACCGGTGCCTGGGCCGGCCGCGGGGAGGCGACCGAGCCCCACCGGCCGGACCGGATCACCCCCGTCCCCTCCGCCGCGGGCACCAGCACCCCGCTGTCCGGCTATGTCATCCAGTCCGCCGCGAAGGTGGGCGACCCGGCGGCGGCCGTGTCCTCCCCCGGCTACCCGGCGCGGAACTGGTACCCGGCCGGTCCCCGTTCCACCGTGCTGGCCGCGCTGCTGGCGAACGGCGTGTACCCCGACCCGTTCCGCTCCACCAGCCAGCGGCAGATCCCGCGGGCCGACTTCGAGGTGCCGTGGTGGTACCGGTCGGACTTCGCGGTCGAGGACACCGCGCGCCGCACCTTCCTGGACTTCAGCGGCGTCGTCTCGGCCGCCGACGTCTATGTGAACGGCCGGCTGGTGGCACCGGCCTCCCGGGTCGCCGGCGCCTACACCCGCCATGAACTGGACATCACCTCGCTGGTCCGGCCGGGCACGAACACGGTCGCCTTCCGGGTACGGCCCAACGAGCCGAACCGGGACCTGACCATGGGCTGGCTCGACTGGCTCCAGCCGCCGCCCGACCGGAACATGGGCCTGGTCCGCGACGTCCTGGTCCGCCGGGGCGGCCCGGTCGCGCTGCGCGACGCGCACGTGGTCACGAAGCTGGCGGTGCCCTCGCTCGCCACCGCCGACCTGACGGTCCGGGCCCAGGTCCGCAACGACACGGGCTCCGCCGTCACCACGCGGGTCACCGGCAGCGTCGGCGACATCCGGTTCGGCCGGACGGTGACGCTCGGCGCGCACGAGTCCAGGACGCTCTCCTTCTCCCCCGCCGACGTCCCCGGTCTGCACCTCACCCGACCCGAGGTGTGGTGGCCGGCCGGCATGGGCCGACAGCCGCTGTACGCCCTGGACCTCACCGCCACCGTGGCCGGCACACCGTCGGACACCGCGCACGAGAGCTTCGGCATCCGGGACGTGCGGGCCCCGCTGAACGCCGACGGCGCCCGCCAGTACCGCGTCAACGGCCGTCCCCTGCTGGTCAGGGGCGGCGGCTGGTCCCCGGACGAGTTCCTGCGCTGGGACCGCGCCTATACCGAGGACCGCCTGAGGTACGCCCTCGACCTGGGCCTGAACACCATCCGCCTGGAAGGCCATCTGGAACCGGACGAGTTCTTCGACCTCGCCGACCGCTACGGCGTGCTCGCCCTGCCGGGCTGGGAGTGCTGCGACAAGTGGGAGGGCGACGTCAACCCCAACGGATCCGGCGAGCCGTGGTCCGACGCGGACCACACCGTGGCGCGGGCGTCCATGGCCGCCGAGGCCGCCCGGCTGCGCGACCACCCGAGCGTGCTGTCGTTCCTGATCGGCAGCGACGCCGCGCCGGACGCCACGATCGAGAAGGGCTACCTGGACGCGCTGAAGGCGGCCGACTGGCCCGTCCCCGTGGTCCCCGCCGCGTCCGACACCTCCTCCCCGCGGCTCGGCGACTCGGGCATGAAGATGACGGGCCCCTACGACTGGGTGCCGCCCGCCTACTGGTACGCCAAGCGGGAGGGCGGCGCCACCGGCTTCAACTCCGAGACCAGCGCGGGCCCGAGCATCCCCACCCTGGACACACTGCGCCGGATGATGACACCGGCCGAACTGGACACCCTCTGGAAGGACCCGGGCGCCCGGCAGTACCACCGTTCGCCGTCCCTCACCTTCGGCACGCTCAAGATCTACGACGAGGCACTCACCGGCCGCTACGGCGCTCCGACGGGCCTCGCCGACTACGTGCGCAAGGCCCAGCTGGCCCAGTACGAGACCGTGCGCGCCCAGTTCGAGTCGTACCGGCGCAACGCGACCGACCGCGACCGGCCCGCCACCGGTGTCGTGCACTGGATGTTCAACAGCGGCTGGCCCTCGCTGCACTGGCAGCTGACGGACCGTTACCTGGATCAGAACGGCGCCTACTTCGGCGCGAAGAAGGCCAACGAGCCGCTGCACGTGCAGTTCTCCTACGACGACCGCTCCGTCGTGGTGGTGAACAACCGCACCGCTCGCGTCCGGGGCCTCACCGCGCGGGCCACGCTGTTCGATCCCGACGGCACGCGCCGTTTCGACCGGAGCGCCGGCGGGGTGGCGGTGGACGGCGGCGGCGCGCATGCCACCGCGCTGACGCTGCCGCCCTCGGTGGGCGGGCCGGCGCGCACCCATCTGCTGCGGCTGGTGCTGACGGACGCGGACGGCAGGGAGGTGAGCCGGAACGTGTACTGGCTCTCCACCCGGCCCGACACCCTCGACTGGAGCGACACCACCTGGTACTACACCCCGACGACGGAGTACGCCGACCTGACCGGGCTGGCCTCGATGGCCCGGGTGCCGGTGACGGCGACGGCGGTCACCCGCGCGTCGGACGGCGTGTCGACCACGAGGGTGACCCTGCGCCACCACGGGCGCGGGACGACTCCGGCACTGCTGACGGACGTCGACGTGGTCGGCCCGGAGGGCAGGCCGGTGCTGCCGGTGCGCTGGTCGGACAACCAGGTGAGCCTGTGGCCGGGCGAGTCGGTGACGCTGACCGCCACCTACCGGACGGCAGGCCTGCGCGGCTCGGCACCGAGGGTGCGCGTCTCCGGCTGGAACACGCCGGAGACGACGGTCCCGGCGGGCTGACGGGGCGGGAGCGGAGCCGCACGACGGCCCGCCCCCGGGCCCGGTTCAGCTCACGTCGAGCGCGGTGTCGTCCACGACGAACGAGGTCTGGTACTTGGAGCCCTCGGTGCCGGTGAACTTCAGCGTGACGGTCTGCCCGGCGTAGCCGCCGAGGTCGAAAGTCCGCTGGGTGTAGCCGGTGGCGGCATCGAGGTTGGAGTACGTGGCGAGGGTGCGCAGCACGGTCCCGGAGCCGTTCAGGACCTGGACCTTGAGTGTGTCGTAGGCCGTGCTGGTGGTGGTCTCGGCGGTGTCCACGTGCAGCTGGAAGGTCAGCCTGGCCGCGCAGCCGGCGGGGAGGGTCACCGACTGGGCGAGGGTGTCGGTGGTGGCGGTGCCGTTGCCGTCGAGCCAGGCGTAGTAGGAGCCCGAACGGGCGGTCCGGCCGGTGGAGTTGGTGATGACCCCGCTGGTGGTGGTCCAGACGGTGCTGCCGGACTCGAAGCCGTTGTTGCCGAGGAGCTGGGCGGCGGTGCAGCTCGTCGAGCCGCCGCCGGTGCCGGTGCCGCCCGCGCCGGACAGCCACTCGGTGGCGTTGAGCGCGAGGGCGGCGTTGGTGGCGGTGGTGTCGTTCCAGCCGTCGTAGAGGGTGTTGCCGGACTGTCCGGTGCCGTCGTCCACCGGGGAGCTGTCGCCCCAGAAGGCCACCCGGCCGCTGCCGAAGGTGCTGGTGGCGAAGAAGGCGCCGGTGTTCCCGGAGTAACCGGTGCGGTAGAGCAGGCCCTTGACGGCGGGGTTGTCGGCGGGCTTGAGGGTGGCGGTCGTACCGCTGGCGATCAGGCTCTTGGTGACGGTGCCGAAGGAGCCGTGCAGCACCGGGTCGGTGCCGTCACTGATCGCGGCCGGATGATCGGAGCCGATGCTCAGCGAGTCGACGGAGAAGCCGAACGGGTCGGTGGAGTCGACGCCGTTGTTGGTCATCAGGTCGTTGAAGATCTCGACCGCGTCGTAGCCGTCGTTGTCGCGGTCGGCTCCGGTGTGGTCGGAGATCATGAACAGTCCGCCGCCGTTCTTGACGAAGTTCATGATTGCTGACTTTTCAGCATTGGTATACGGCGTGTTGGGTTCCGGCAGGACCAGCGTGTCGAAGTTGGACAGGTCGGTGGCGGAGGTGCCGCCGTAACCGAGACCGGAGCCCGGCGGCAGGGTCTTCAGGCTGTAGCCGCCGGTCTTCTGCAGCGCGACGCCCCAGGAGGACAGGGCCCCGGTCCAGTCGGTCTCGGCGGACGGGGAGGAGTCCTGGCCGAGCGGGTCGGGCTGGCTGGTGGAGATGATCCAGTCGGCGTTGCCGGCCGTCTCGGCGTGAGCGTTGTCGAACAGCACGCGGTGGGTGGCCGCCGCGTGGGCGGGGGTGCCGGTGCCGGTCTGTACGGCGACCGCGGTGAGCAGCAGCGCCGCGCCGGCCAGGGCGGTGGTGCCGCGGCGGGATCTTTTCCGTCCGAGCATCCGTCGAACCTCCGTGAAGGGTGGGGAGAGGCGGTGCGGGCGCCAAGTCTGCGCGCGTAGAACCGGCTTGGGGTGTCCTCCGCGCGTCGGTTGGCTGAAATGTACATGGCGACCAGGGCGGCTGAACAGAGGGTTCCGGCATCGGCGGGAGCGCGCCGGATCACCGCCGGCGGCGCATGGGCGACGCGACGCGCCGGCCGCGCCGGCAAGGTCAGCCGCCGTCCGGCCGTACCGACGCCAGGTAGGCGGTGAGCCGGTCCCGGTTGCGGGCCAGGCAGTCGATGCGGGCCTGGATGCGGTCGATGTGCTCCTGGAGCAGGGCGGCCGTCCCGGGCGGCACGTTCTCCGGGGACGGCACGAGACGGCCGGGCCCGCACAGGTACGGCAGGAGCGCGCGGATCATCCCGGTGGTCAGCCCGGAGTCCAGCAGGCCCCGGATCTGCCCCACCAGCGCGACCGCGGACTCCGGGTAGCTGCGGTAGCCGTTGCCGGCGCGGTCCGGGTGCAGCAGGTCCTGCTCCTCGTAGTAGCGCAGCAGCCGGGGGGCGACGCCCGTGCGCCGGGACAGCTCACCGATGCGCATGGCGCCTCCCGCCTCCCGCGCTTGACCCTCACACTGATGTGAAGCTTCCACCATGGTCGCATGACTCCGTCTTCCCAGGTCAAGGGCGGTCGCCTGCCGTGGTCCGGGCTGCTCGCCCTGTCCTCGGCCGCGTTCACGGCCGTACTGACCGAACTCCTCCCGGCCGGCCTGCTGCCCGCCATGGCACCCCCGCTCGGGGTCGCCGAGTCCCGGATCGGCTTCCTCGTCACCGCGTACGCCGCGGCCTCCTTCGTGGCCGCCGTTCCAGTCACCGCAGCGCTGCGGGGGCTGCCCCGGCGGCCGGTGCTGTGCGGTGCGCTGCTGGGGTTCGCCCTGAGCAACGCGCTGGTGGCGCTGTCGTCGTCGTACCCGCTCACCGTCGTGGCGCGGCTGCTGGCCGGGGCGATGGGCGGCACACTGTGGGCGATGCTGGCCGGGTACGCGGCCCGCATGGTGCCCGC
>NZ_JACBWZ010000145.1 GCF_013870595.1 Streptomyces sp. WELS2
TGATTTCCTCGGTGCTTTCCAGGTTCCCGCTCTCGCGTTTCCCTTTCCGGCGGTTCCGACTTTATCAGAAGTTCTTGGCCGGTCTGACCGGCCGCTCATTTCTGAGAATTCGGAGGATGCTCTTCCGGGTGTCGTTTTCGCGACTCCCTGAGAAGCAACAAGTAGATTCTAGCGACTGCCTGGCAACATGTCCAGTTCCAGACAACTCATTGAATCTACCTCCCCACTCCCTCCGTGTCAACGGCTCTTGCGGGGCGAAGAGGAGACTAGCAGCTCAGAGGGGGTGAGTGCACATCCGGCGGAGTCAGGCGGCCGTGGGCACGGACGCGCTGCGCTCCGTCGCCCCGACATCGCCCGTCTCGCCGGCGCGTGTCGCACGGCCGCCGAGCACGTAGACGTAGGCGAGAAAGGCCAGCTCGGCCACGACCCCGATCCCGATGCGGGCCCAGGTGGGCAGGCCGGAGGGGGTGACGAAGCCTTCGATGGCGCCGGAGACGAGCAGGACCAGGGCGAGGCCGATCGCCATTCCGATGGCCGCGCGTCCCTCCTCCGCGAGCGCGGCCCGCCGGGTGCGCGGGCCGGGGTCGATCAGCGTCCAGCCCAGGCGCAGCCCGGTGCCCGCGGCGACGAAGACCGCCGTCAGTTCCAGCAGGCCGTGCGGGAGGACCAGGCCGAGGAAGGTGTCGAGGCGGCCCGCGGAGGACATCAGGCCGAAGCCCACGCCCAGGTTCAGCATGTTCTGGAAGAGGATCCACAGCACGGGCAGGCCCAGGAAGACGCCCAGGACCAGGCACATCGCCGCCGCCTGGGCGTTGTTCGTCCACACCTGGGCGGCGAAGGCGGCCGCGGGATGGCTGGAGTAGTAGGTCTCGTACTCGCCGCCCGGGCGGGTCAGCTCGCGCAGCTGGCTGGGTGCCGCGATGGAGGACTGCACCTCGGGATGGGTGCCGATCCACCAGCCCAGCAGGATGGCGACGGCGGTGGACACGAGCGCCGTGGGCACCCACCAGTGGCGGGCGCGGTAGACGGCGGCCGGGAAGCTCTGGCCCAGGAAGTGTGTGACGTCCCGCCACGAGGCGCGGCGGGTGCCGGCGACGGCGCTGCGCGCGCGTGCCACCAGTTGGCTCAGCCGTCCGGTCAGGTGCGGGTCGGGTGCGCTGGACTGGATGAGGGACAGGTGGGTGGCGGTGCGCTGGTAAAGGCCGACGAGTTCGTCCGCCTCGGCGCCGGTGAGCCGGCGCCGGCGGCGGAGCAGTGCGTCCAGCCGGTCCCATTCGGCTCGGTGCGCGGAGACGAAGACGTCCAGGTCCATCCGGTCTGCCTGCTCCTCGGCTGGTCGTCCACGGGGCGTCGTGGATGCTCGTGCTTGCTGTCAGCTTGTCGTACTGCGGCGCGATGCGCCCTCAGCTTGGCAGACTGGCGGTTCAGGGGGCGGACCAGGGAAGGACGGCGGGCGTGAGTGAGCTGGTGACCGGCGAGGCGGTGGCGCTCGAACTGCGGCCCGCGAAGCTGCCGAGCAGGGCGCTCGCCGTGTTGCTCGACCTGGTGGTGGCGATGGTCGCCTACCTCGTCGTGGGCATGGTGCTGGTGGTGTCGACGGCGTCGCTGGACGAGGCCGCGCAGATGGCGCTGTCGATCGCGTCGTTCCTGCTGGTGCTGGTGGGCGGGCCGATAGCCGTCGAGACGTTCAGCCACGGGCGTTCGCTGGGGAAGCTGGCGTTCGGTCTGCGGGTGGTACGGGACGACGGCGGGCCGATCCGGTTCCGGCACGCTCTGGTGCGGGGCGCGATCGGTGTCGTCGAGATCCTGATGACGCTCGGCGTGGTGGCCTGTATCGCCTCGCTGGTCTCGGCGCGGGGGCGGCGGCTGGGCGATGTGTTCGCGGGCACCCTCGTGGTCCGGGAGCGGATACCCGCCGGGCGGACGGGTTTCGTGCCGCCTCCGCCTCCGTGGCTCGTGGGGCGGTTCGCCGGGCTGGACCTGTCCGCGGTGCCGGACGGGCTGTGGCTTGCCGTCCGGCAGTACCTGACCCGGATGCCACAGCTCGACCCGCAGGTGTCGGCGGGCATGGCGCAGCGGCTGGCGGCCGACCTGGCGGGGCGTACCGGTGCCTCGGTGCCGCCGGATCTTCCTCCGGCCGCGTTCCTCGCGGCCGTGGTGCACGAGCGGCAGTCCCGTGAGGCCCGGCAGGCGTTCGGCGGGGATCCGGCCGTCGGTGGTGGTCCCGCGGTCGGCGGCGGTCACGTGGTCGGCGGCTTCGCACCGCCGGCGGACCTTCGGCCCGGCGACGCGCATCCGTCCGAGTTCTCCGTGCCCGTTCCGCCCGTTCCGCCCGTCCCTGCCCGGCCGCCCGGTAACGAGCCGTCGACCGGCCGGCCGGCCACCGGGTTCGTGCCGCCCGCGTAGGTCTCGTGGGGTGCGGTTGCCGGGGTCAGTCGAATCGCGACGGCGGTGACTGAAGGTCCTCCAGCTCGATGCCGGGCGCGGCCAGGACGATGTCGCCGGCGATGTGGACGGCGTGCTGTTCGCCGGTGTCCAGGGCCGTGACCTGGTATTCGTCCACGGTCAGGGGGCCGTTGTCAGTGGCGTGTGCTTCGCTGTTCACCAGTGCCCAGGACTGGTCCACGGTGCGGGGGGCGAGGACGGGGTCGGTGAAGGCCACGAGGCGTACGCGGGTGGCGGCGGACGAGGGGGTGAGGCGCAGGAGCCGTGCGGTGGCGACGAGGAACGCGGGGGACGTGCCGGTGAAGGCGTGGGCGCGCACATTGCCTTCGGTGGCATGGAGGCCGGTGGGGTCGGTACGGACCCATGTGACGCCGTCGAGGGCGGCGCCGCGTACCTGCCAGTCACCCGCGTGCAGTTCGAGGCGGAGGGGGCGGCCGAGGTCGTCCAGGGCGAGGTCGACCGCGCCCCGGTGCTCGCCGGCGGGGCCGGTCAGCCGGGAGACATAGCGCCAGCCGGACGGGCCGGGGGCGCACTGGAAGTGCTCTTCTGCGAGGGGGGTGTGATCGTGCGGATCGTGGAGCGAATAACGGCCGCGGGGCATGGGGGTCCTGGGTCTTGACGGGCTGGTCCGGCCGGAAGCCATGGGTCGGGGCCAAAGGGGCAGGCCCCCGGCACGGGGGTGCGGGGGCCTGCCTCGGAGAGCCTGCTGCCGGGCGGAGTGCGTCGGCGCACCGGCGCACTCCGCCGGCGGTGGGGCTACGGGATCACCGGCTCAGTAGCGGTAGTGGTCCGGCTTGTACGGGCCGTCGACGTCCACACCGATGTACGCCGCCTGTTCCGGGCGCAGCTTGGTGAGCTTGACGCCGAGGGCGTCGAGGTGGAGACGGGCGACCTTCTCGTCGAGGTGCTTGGGCAGCGTGTAGACGCCGGTGGGGTAGGCGTCGGGCTTGGTGAACAGCTCGATCTGGGCCAGGGTCTGGTCCGCGAAGGAGTTCGACATCACGAACGAGGGGTGACCGGTGGCGTTGCCCAGGTTGAGCAGGCGGCCCTCGGACAGCACGATGATCTTCTTGCCGTCGGGGAAGGTCCAGGTGTGGACCTGCGGCTTGACCTCGTCCTTGACGATGCCCGGCACCTTCGCCAGACCCGCCATGTCGATCTCGTTGTCGAAGTGACCGATGTTCCCCACGATCGCCTGGTGCTTCATCCTGGCCATGTCCGAGGCCATGATGATGTCCTTGTTGCCGGTCGTGGTGATGAAGATGTCGGCCGTCTCGACGACCTCGTCCAGCGTGGTCACCTGGTAGCCGTCCATCGCCGCCTGCAGCGCGCAGATCGGGTCGATCTCCGTGACGATCACCCGGGCACCCTGGCCCCGCAGCGACTCCGCACAGCCCTTGCCCACATCGCCGTACCCGCACACCACGGCCGTCTTGCCGCCGATCAGCACGTCCGTGGCCCGGTTGATACCGTCCACCAGCGAGTGCCGGCAGCCGTACTTGTTGTCGAACTTCGACTTCGTCACGGCGTCGTTCACATTGATCGCCGGGAACAGCAGCGCACCGTCACGCTGCATCTCGTACAGACGGTGCACACCCGTGGTGGTCTCCTCGGTGACACCGCGGATCTCCGAGGCCAGCTGCGTCCACTTGCGCGGGTTCTCGCCCAGCGTGCGGTGCAGCAGCTCCAGGATCACCCGGTGCTCGTCGGACTCGGCCGTCTCCAGCCCCGGGACCTCACCGGCCTTCTCGTACTCCACGCCCTTGTGCACCAGCAGCGTGGCGTCGCCGCCGTCGTCCAGGATCATGTTCGGGCCGCCGGTCGGGCTGTCCGGCCAGGTCAGCGCCTGCTCCGTGCACCACCAGTACTCCTGCAGCGTCTCGCCCTTCCAGGCGAACACCGGCACACCGCGCGGGTCCTCCGGCGTGCCGTCCGGGCCCACGGCGATCGCCGCGGCCGCGTGGTCCTGCGTGGAGAAGATGTTGCACGAGGCCCAGCGCACCCGCGCGCCCAGGGCCACCAGGGTCTCGATCAGCACGGCCGTCTGCACCGTCATGTGCAGCGAACCCGTGATCCGCGCACCGGCCAGCGGCTGCGCCTCGGCGTACTCCTTGCGGATCGCCATCAGACCGGGCATCTCATGCTCGGCGAGAGAGATCTCCTTGCGGCCGAACTCGGCCAGCGACAGATCGGCGACCTTGAAGTCCTGTCGGTTCTCGACAGTCGTCATTACGAGCTGCTCCTCGGGGTTGGGTCGAGGTGGGTACGGCTGGTCTGCGCGGCGGCGGACACAGGGGTGCCCGGGAAGGGACACGGGCATGCCCACGTACGCGCAGCGCAGTCCGTCGGAGGCCCTCTCTCCCTCGGTCGGCCCGCGTGGGGCCGCCCGACCGCCATCAGCAGCGACGTCTGGCTTCGTCCCAAGCTACACCGGAGGACCCGCTCGTCCCAGTCCGCCTTCGGATTCCTCGCGTCTTCCCAAGGTCGTCATCGGCGGGTTTCGGGAGGCGGGTGAGGCGGTCTGTGGTGGTGCGGGAACCGTGGAGCCGGTGCGGACAGACCGGCGCGAATGGGGACTTACGCGCCTTGGGGGCGCGGGGGGTGCGGCGCGCAACGGGCCGGGGCGTCCGGTTCCACTCGGGCTGTGGCGATCGGCACGGTGGTGACGGCGATGGCGACGGTGGCGCCGGTCGGCGTGGGCGGACCGCGTGGCGTGCCGCACGGGCGTCGGGGCCTGGGCGCGGGATTCCCGTTTGTTCGCCTTCGACCACGGCGGGACCGCCCCCGTGGGGGCGTGTGGCGGACGGTCCGCTTCCTGGTGGTACGGCGGAGGAGAGCTGCGGCGCCCTGGCCGGTGCGGCACCGGTGAGGGCGCCGCCGTACCGGGCGTCAGTGGCCGGCGGCGCGGGGGGTCGGGCCGCCCGGGGTGGCGCTCGGGTCCGGGCCCTTGGCGGCCTCGATCTCGCTGTAGATGTCCGGTTCGAGGTAGATGACGCGGGCGATCGGGACGGTGGCGCGGACGCGGGCCTCGGCGGCGTCGATGGCGGTCGCGATCTCGGCGGCCGTGTCGTCGTGCCGGACGGCGATCTTCGCGGCGATCAGCAGCTCCTCGGGGCCGAGGTGCAGCGTGCGCATGTGGATGACGCGGGTGACCGTCTCGCCGTCGACGATCGCGGCCTCGATCTTCTTGACGTCCTCGACGCCCGCGGCCTCGCCGAGCAGCAGCGACTTGGTCTCGGCGGCCAGGACCAGGGCGATCAGGACGAGCAGGATGCCGATGCACAGGGTGCCGATGCCGTCCCAGACGCCGTCGCCGGTGAGCAGGGACAGGCCGACGCCGCCGAGGGCGAGGACCAGACCGATGAGCGCGCCGAAGTCCTCCAGCAGGACGACGGGCAGCTCGGGTGCCTTGGCGCGGCGGATGAACTCCTTCCAGGAGAGCTGGCCGCGCAGTTCGTTGGACTCCTTGATGGCCGTGCGGAAGGAGAAGCCCTCGGCGATGACCGCGAAGACGAGGACGCCGACCGGCCAGTACCAGTGCTCGAGGTCGTGCGGGTGGCGGATCTTCTCGTAGCCCTCGTAGATCGCGAACATGCCGCCGATGGAGAACAGCACGATCGAGACCAGGAAGGCGTAGATGAACCGCTCGCGGCCGTAGCCGAAGGGGTGCTGCGGGGTGGCCTCGCGCTGTGCCTTCTTGCCGCCGACGAGCAGCAGGAACTGGTTGCCTGAGTCGGCGAGCGAGTGCACGCCCTCGGCGAGCATCGAGGAGGAGCCGCTGAACGCGAACGCCGCGAACTTCGATGCCGCGATCGCGAGATTGGCGCCGAGTGCCGCCACGATCGCCTTCGTACCGCCTGACGCGCTCATGTGTCCGCGTTGTCCCTTCGCCTGTGTCGCCTCGTAGGTGTCCGTCCGGACGGGTGCCCGGCTTTGCCCGGCCTTTGCCGGTGGGCCATTGTCGCAGCCCGGCCGGGCACCTGCTCTTCAGGTATCCACAGGCCCGGTCATATGATCGACCGCTTGTCCACAGGGCTGGTCAGACGGACACCGTGGCGCGGAAGATGGTGCCCGCGCCGGAGATCTCCGCCTGTTCGCCGGCCGGGACGAAGACCGACTGGCCGGCGCCCAGCTGGTGCTCGCCCGCCCGGACGGAGCCCGCGGTGCAGAGCAGGATCTGCGGGGTGTCGCGGGTGAGGTCGCGGGCGGTGCCGCCCTCGGGCAGGACGTAGCGGGAGAGCCGGAACTCGTCGGTCGGCGTCTCGTAGACCTCTTCGCCCTCCGGGGAGGCCTCCGGGCGCAGCACACCGGGGTCGCTCGGTTCGAAACGGACGATCCGCAGAAGTTCGGGGACATCGACGTGCTTGGGGGTGAGACCGCAGCGCAGGACGTTGTCGGAGTTGGCCATGATCTCCACGCCGAGGCCGTTGAGGTAGGCGTGCGGGATGCCGGCACCGAGGTACAGGGCCTCGCCCGGCTGCAGCCGGACGTGGTTGAGGAGCATGGCCGCGATCACCCCGGGGTCGCCGGGGTAGTGGTGGGCGATGTCGGCGTAGGGGGCGTAGGCGCCGCCGAGGCGGGTGCACGCGTCGGTGGCCTCGGCGACCGTGTGGGCCATCTCCTCCGGGTCGGCGCTGAGGACGGCGGTGAGGACCTCGCGCAGGGCCGCGTCCCCGGGGCGGGCGCGCAGCAGGTCGACGTACGGCTTGAGGGAGCCGACGCCGAGCCCGTCGAGCAGGCCGGCGGCCCGGACCGGGTCGCGGAAGCCGCACAGGCCGTCGAACTCGGTGAGCGCGCAGATCAGTTCGGGCTTGTGGTTGGCGTCCTTGTAGTTGCGGTGCAGGGCGCCGGCCGGGACGCCGCGCCGCTCCTCGTCGGCGTACCCGGCCCTGGCCTGCTCCAGGTCCGGGTGCACCTGGAGGGACAGGGGCGCGCCGGCCGCGAGAAGCTTGAGCAGGAACGGCAGCCGGGGGCCGAACCTGGCGACCGCGCGGGCGCCCAGTTCACGCTCCGGGTCGGCCTCGATGACCTCGACGAGGGTGCCGCGGGGGGTGCGCGACGGGGCGCCCGGGTGTGCGCCCATCCACATCTCCGCCTGGGGTTCGCCGGTCGGCTCGACCCCCAGGAGCTGCGGAATGGCGGTGTGGGAACCGCCTCCGAGCCGTACGACGACGACCCGCTGTGGCGGGAGGTCCCCGACCGCACCGTGCTCACCGCGAGCCGCGCCGGCGTGCGGCTCGCCCCGCTGGAGGATCCGGCGGCCGTACCCTCGAAGGAGCCCTGCAGTTGAGCCCCTTGCACATCACCCGCACCCTCCCCGAGGACGCGACGGAGGCCGCGCTGCGCGCGGACGTCCTGAGCGGTCTCACCGCCACCCCCAAGCGGCTGCCGCCCAAGTGGTTCTACGACGCCCGCGGCAGCGAGCTGTTCGAGCGGATCACCGAGCTGCCCGAGTACTATCCCACGCGCGCCGAACGGGAGATCCTCGTCGCCCGCTCCGGGGAGATCGCCGCCGCGAGCGGTGCCCGCACCCTGGTCGAACTGGGCTCGGGCTCCTCGGAGAAGACCCGCCATCTCATCGACGCGCTGCCCGCGCTGGCGGCCTACGTCCCGGTCGACGTCAGCGAGAGCGCGCTCGCGCAGGCCGGGCGGACGCTCGTGAAGGAGCGTCCCGGTCTCCATGTGCACGCGCTGATCGCCGACTTCACCGCCCCGCTGACCCTGCCCGCGGCGCCCGGGCCCCGGCTGGTGGCCTTCCTCGGCGGCACGATCGGCAATCTGCTGCCCGCCGAACGCGCCCGGTTCCTGGCCTCCGTCCGCACGCTGCTCTCCCCGGGCGACGGGCTGCTGCTCGGCACCGACCTGGTCAAGGACGAGCGGGTGCTGGTCCGGGCGTACGACGACGCGGCCGGGGTGACGGCCGCGTTCAACCGGAACGTGCTGGGGGTGATCAACCGCGAACTGGGCGCCGACTTCGATCCGGAGGCGTTCGAGCACGTGGCCCTGTGGGACGCCGGTCGGGAGTGGATCGAGATGCGGCTGCGCTCCCGTACCGCCCAGACCGTGAAGGTGCCCGCGCTGAACCTCGCCGTGGACTTCGCGGCGGGCGAGGAGCTGCGCACCGAGGTGTCGGCCAAGTTCCGCAAGGAGCGGGTGACCGCCGAGCTCGCCGCGGCCGGGCTGGAGCTGACGCACTGGTGGACGGACGCGCCGGGCCGCTTCGCGCTGTCGCTGAGCGTGGTGCGGTGAGCGGGGCGCGGCGGCTCAGCCCACGTCGGGGGCGAGCGCCTCGGTGATCTTCCGGGAGGCGCGGCGGGCCTCGACCGCCGGGTCCCCGCCCTGGAGCACCCGGGTCATGTACTCCTTGACCGGGTTGTCCGCCTCCACGTCGGCCCACTGAGGGGTGGTGGGGGTCGCCCGGCCGTGCGCCGCGCCCGCGGCCATGGCGGCGACCCCCTCCGCCCCGGCGACCGCGCCGGCCAGCGTGGTCTTGTTGGGCACGTAGTTCATGGTGCGGGCCAGCTCGGTGTCCCACTTGGCGCCGGTGAGCGCGCCGACGACGGTGGTCGCGGCGAACTGGTCGTCGGTGTTGCGCGGGACGACCAGGTCGGAGCCGCCGGTGAAGACGGTGCCGGGCCGGCCGGCGGTGCGGCCGGGCACGGGGAAGAAGCCGAGCTTGTCCTTCAGGTCCGGGTTCTGCCGGACGATCGACTGGGCGAGCCCGGGTACGGCGATGATCTGCGCGACCTTGCCGCCGGCGAACACTCCGGCCTGGGGCGGGTGTTCCTCGTCGGCGTCCACGGGGCCCGCGCCGAGCGCCTGGAGCCGCCGGTAGAAGTCCATGCCGCGCAGCGCGGCCGGGCTGTCCAGGGTGCCCCGCCACTCGTGGTCCTTCTCCTCGGCGAGGTCGCCGCCCTCGTCCCAGATGAACCCGGAGAGCGTGTACCAGTCCTGCCCTGCGAGGTAGATGCCCTGGTTCCCGCCGGTGTCGAGCTTCTCGGTGGCGGTGAGCCATTCGTCGCGCGTCCGCGGCGGACGGGCGATGCCGGCCTGCCGGAACAGGTCCTTGCGGTAGATGACGACCCGGCTGGCCGCGTACCAGGGGATGCCGTACTGCTTGTTGCCGTCCTTGCCGGGCTGGGCGAGGCCGGGCAGCCAGGTGTCCTTGCCCCAGTCCCGCATCGACTCCAGCGTGAGGTCCGCCAGCCGGCCGCCGTCGGCGTACAGCGGCACCTGGGTGTTGCCGACCTCGATGACGTCCGGTCCGTCGCCGGAGGGCGCCTTGAGCGCGCCGCGGACCTTCTCCACGATGCCGGTCCACTCCTGGATGCGGATGTCCAGGCGCAGGTCGTCGTGGGTGCGCTCGAAGTCCTCGGTGAACCGCCGCAGGAACTCCTTGGAGGCGCTGTCCTTCATCAGCCACACGGTGACGGTCTTCCGCTCCTGGTGGTCGCCGGGGAGCATCCCGCAGGCGCTGACGAGGGAGCCGGTGACACAGACGAGGGCGAGCAGACGACGTCTCACGAAGGGTCCTGTTCTGTCTGGCAGGTGGTGCCGCGGGGTGCTGGGACAGGGTGGAGGGGCCCGACGTGGGGGGACGAGCGGGTGGCTCGTACGGGTGTGCTGGATTTTGGTATGTACCAATGCGGAGGTCAAGCGCTACCCGGCGGTACGCCCGCGACGCCATGCGGAGCCGGTGCGGATAGTGCACGGTGGAGTACGGCGTGACACCTAAGGAGCACCCGCATGACGAACCACACCTACCGGGTCACCGAGATCGTCGGCACCTCGCACGAGGGGGTGGACCAAGCCATCCGCAACGGCATCGCCCGCGCCGGCCAGACGCTGCGCAACCTGGACTGGTTCGAGGTGACCCAGGTCCGCGGCCAGATCGAGAACGGCCGGATCGAGCACTACCAGGTCGGTCTGAAGGTCGGCTTCCGCATCGAGGACACCGCCTGAGCCGCCTTGGCGCGCGTCAGGTGCGGCCCTCCCGCTCCTGCGCCTCCTCGACCGCGGCCGACTTCTGCGCCCAGCGCGCCCGTACGACGGGGAAACCGGCGCGTCCGGCGTCGTCGCACACCAGCTCGTCGTCGTCCACGAGGACGTGGACCTCGTGGTCCCGGGCGAGCCGGCGCAGGATCTCCAGTTTGGTGCGCCGGGCCGGTCTGCGGTCGGCGTCGGGCCGCATGAACACCCGCCCCTCGGGCAGTCCGTGCGCCGCGAGCCAGTCCAGCGTGTCCCGGCGGTACCGCTCGGGGCGGCCGGTGAGATACACGACCTCGCACGTGCGGGCGCTCCGAACGGCCAGCGTCACGCCCTCGGCGAGCGGCGGATCCGCGGGCGCGGCGCCGAAGAACGCGTCCCAGTCACGCGGCCGGCGCTCCAGGAAGTGCTGGCGGTGGGCGGTGTCGGCCAGCGTGTTGTCGAGGTCGAACACGGCGATCGGGGGCCTGTCGCGGTCGGTCACACCGGTCACCCTAGCCAGCCGCCGGCCCC
>NZ_JACBWZ010000146.1 GCF_013870595.1 Streptomyces sp. WELS2
CAGACCTTCGCCGCGCTGCTCGTCGGCACCGCCCTCGGCGCGCGCCGCGGCTTCCTCTCCCTCGCCCTGTACGCCGTCGCGGGTCTGGCGGGCGTGCCGTGGTTCGCGGACGGCAAGGCCGGCACCGGTCTCGTCTCCTTCGGCTACGTCCTCGGCATGCTGCTCGCCTCCGCCGTCGTCGGCGCCCTGGCCCGGCGCGGCGCCGACCGCTCGCCGCTGCGCATGGCCGGCGCGATGGTCCTCGGCGAGGCCGTCATCTACGCCGTCGGCGTGCCCTACCTGGCCCTGGCCGCCCACCTGTCCGCGTCCGAGGCGATCGCGGCCGGCCTCACCCCGTTCCTGATCGGGGACGCCCTCAAGGCCGCCCTGGCGATGGGCGCCCTGCCCGCCGCCTGGAAGGCGCTCGGCAAGCACTGACGAGCCGGCGACGACAGAGGCTCGCGGGACCGGGATCACTCCCCGGTCCCGCGAGCCTCTTTCTTCTGTGTGCCCTGTGTGCCCGCGGTGGGTCAGCCGACGTGAACCTTGTCGGCCGGGGACTCGGCCGCGGGCGTCCGGCCCGCCGCCAGCCGCTGCCTGACCACCGCGATCACCAGCACGATCGCCGCGACCAGCAGCGACAGCAGCACGGTCTTGCGGCCGTCGTGCTCGGTGTCGAAGAGCATGTAGACGAGCACGCCCACGATCAGCGTCGCCGTCGCCCAGGTCAGATACGGGTACAGCCACATCCTCACGACGAGCTTCTCCGGCGCCTCGCGCTGGATGATCTTCCGCATCCGCAGCTGCGAGAAGCAGATGACCAGCCACACGAACAGCGCGACCGCGCCGGAGGAGTTGACCAGGAACAGGAAGATCGTGTCCGGGGACAGGTAGTTGAAGAAGACGGCGACGAAGCCGAACACGACCGAGGCGAGGATCGCGGCCATCGGCACGCCCCGGCTGTTGACCCGGGCGAACACCTTCGGCGCGTCACCGCGCTCGCCGAGCGAGAAGGCCATCCGGGAGGCCGTGTACAAGCCGGAGTTCAGACAGGACAGCACCGACGTCAGCACGATGACGTTCATGATCTGGCCGGCGTGGGCGATGCCCAGCGAGTTCAGCGCGGCGACGTAGGAGCCGTCCTTGGCGATGGACGGGTCGTTCCACGGCAGCAGCGAGACCACGACCAGGATCGAGCCCAGGTAGAAGACGCCGATGCGCCAGATGATGCTGTTGGTGGACTTGGCGACCGCGCGCTGCGGGTCCTCGGACTCGCCGGCCGCCAGGGTGGCGATCTCGCTGCCCATGAAGGAGAAGACGACCAGCAGCACACCGGTGAGGATCGCGCCCGGTCCGTGCGGCAGGAAGCCGCCGTGCGAGGTGAGGTTGCCGAAGGACGCCTTGTCGGCGTCCACGCCCGGCAGCACGCCGAACACGGCGAGCAGACCGATGACGATGAACGCGCCGATCGCCACGACCTTGATGCCGGCGAACCAGAACTCGAATTCGCCGTAGGAGCCGACGGAGACGAGGTTGGTCGCGGTCAGCACGGTCATCACGATCAGTGCCCAGCCCCATTGCGGGACGGCCGGGACCCAGCCTTCGAGGATCTTCGCGCCGGCGGTCGCCTCGACCGCGAGGACGACGACCCAGAAGAACCAGTAAAGCCAGCCGATGGAGAACCCGGCCCAGCTGCCGAGCGCGCGGTCGGCGTGCGCGGAGAAGGAGCCGGACGTCGGATTGGCGGCGGACATCTCGCCGAGCATCCGCATCACGAGGACGACGAGCGTGCCGACGAGGGCGTACGACAGGAGGATGCCGGGTCCCGCGGTGGCGATGCCCGAGCTGGAGCCGACGAAGAGACCGGCTCCGATCACGCCACCGATCGCGATCATCGACAGGTGGCGGTTCTTGAGTCCTGCTTGGAGGCCCGAACCAGGGGTCATGGACGGAATTCCTTTGCGCCAGGTGGTGCTGCCCGTACGAGCGGTGTACGAGTCGGTCCAGTGAATCCGAGGCCAACGCAATGGGGAACCACCGAATCCGTATCGTTACCTCTGGTTCCTTTAAGGATCTATGGCATGTCTCACACGATTCCGGGCCGGCCGGCCGCCGGCACCCTGGGGCTGCTGCCCCGGTGGGGGCGTGTCACACTCGTGGCATGCGCGTGTATCTCGGCTCCGACCATGCGGGCTACGAACTGAAGAACCACCTCGTCGAGTGGCTGAAAGCGGCCGGGCACGAGCCCGTCGACTGCGGGCCGCACATCTACGACGCCCAGGACGACTACCCGCCCTTCTGCCTGCGCGCCGCGGAGCGGACGGCCGCGGACGCCGACGCCCTCGGCATCGTGATCGGCGGCTCCGGCAACGGTGAGCAGATCGCCGCGAACAAGGTGAAGGGCGTGCGGGCGGCGCTGGCCTGGAGCGAGGAGACGGCGGAGCTCGGGCGGCAGCACAACAACGCCAACGTGGTGGCCGTGGGTGCGCGCATGCACAGCACCGAGGAGGCGACCAAGTTCGTCGAGGTCTTCCTGAACACCCCGTTCTCCGGTGACGAGCGGCACATCCGGCGCATCGAGATGCTGGCGGACTACGAGACCACGGGCACCCTCCCCCCGGTCCCGGCCCACCACCCCCAGCCCTGATCCCACCCGGACCGGACACTCCGGATCCGGCCGCGCGGGGCCGGCCCGGCCGGACCGGCCGCAGCGACCCCGGGGCATGTGTCCCGGGGTCCCGTTCGTCCGCCCGCCGGGCCGGGCGGGCGGAGCAGACGCAGGAAAGGACACCCCGCCTTGCCGGAAGGGCACACCATTCACCGGCTGGCCCAGGACTACGCCGGGCGCTTCCTGGGCACGGCCCCCCGCGTCACCAGCCCCCAGGGCAAGTTCTCCGACGCGGCCGCCCTCCTGGACCGTACCGAGCTGACCGCCACCGAAGCCCACGGCAAGCACCTCTTCCTCGGCTTCCGGGACAGCGACTGGGTCCACATCCACCTCGGCCTCTTCGGCAAGGTCGGCTTCGGTGACGCCCCCGCGCCCCCGCCGACGGACACCGTCCGGCTCCGCCTGGCGAACGACACGTCGTACGTGGACCTGCGCGGCCCCACCACCTGCGCCCTGATCACGGACGCCGAGAAGCGGCTGATCCACGACCGGCTCGGCCCCGACCCGTTGCGCGCGGACGCCGACCCGGCCGCCGCGTACCGCAGGATCTCCCGCAGCCGTACGACGATCGCCGCCCTGCTCATGGACCAGAAGATCGTGGCCGGCGTCGGCAACGTCTACCGCGCCGAGGTGCTGTTCCGGCACGGCATCGACCCCTACCGCACCGGCCGCGACATCACCCCGGCCGAGTGGGACGCGATCTGGGCCGACCTGGCCGGGCTGATGCGCGAGGGCGTGCGCGACAACCGCATCGACACCGTCCGCCCCGAGCACACCCCGGAGGCGATGGGCCGCCCGCCCCGCGTGGACGACCACGGCGGCGAGGTGTACGTCTACCGGCGCGCGAACATGCCCTGCCACATCTGCGGCGACGAGATCCGCACCGCAGGCCTCGCCGCCCGCAACCTCTTCTGGTGCCCCACCTGCCAGCGGACGTGAGCCGACGGGCGAGCACCGTCGCGGTACTAGAAACCGTGCGGCAGCCACGGGGCCAGCGGTGAGCCGAACGCCACCGACGCCTCCGTGAGCGCCCCCGGCCGCAGCTCCCGCACCCGCTCGGCCGCCGCCAGCGACAGCAGGGACACCCCGCCGAGGTACGCCGAGCCCAGCTCCCGTACGGACAGGGCGAGTTCCGGCGCGTCGGCCGTACGCTCGCAGGACGCGCCCTTCGCGTCGCCCGTCAGCCGCCAGCGCCCCGCGTTCCAGGGGCCGAAGGCGTCCTCCACCTCGAACACGACGTCCACCGGCGCCTGGTAGGTGCGCGCCGACAGCGCCGCGCCGACGTCCACCAGCCGGACGTAGGCGTCGTCCCGCAGCCGCGGGTCGCAGCGGCGGATGTCGGAGACCAGGTACCGCAGGGCGTCGTCCACCGGCCGCGACGGCACCGACAGCGTCGTCATCAGGTCGATGCCGAACAGGAACCGCCAGAGCGCGGCCTCGGTCGCCGGGTCCAGCCCGGCCAGGTCCTTCAGCCGCACCGTGCCGGCGGGGGCACCGCCGGCCTCCCAGGAACCCTTGGTGTGGTAGCGGGCGTATCCGGTGATCTCGCCGTCCCGTTCGGCGACCACGCACTGCAACGGCGGCCCCCCGTCCCGGTGGCGCTCCGGGTCGACCAGGGCGACCCGCTCCCAGTTCGGCCGCCGGGCCAGCATGCCGGGCCGGCGCGGGACCAGGGCCGCGTACACCGCCTCGCAGGCGTCCAGCACGTCGGCCGGCGCCGCGGACCGCACCCGCACCTCGTCGGTGCCGGCGGGCAGCGCCAGGCTCACCCGGCTGGTGTCGATCTCGGCGCTGATCCGGAAGGTGGCGGCGCCGTAGCCGAAGCGGCCGTAGATGGCCGGCTCGGACGCGGTCAGCATCGCCACCGGCTCGCCCCGCGCGTGGAAGTCGTCCAGCTGCCGGCGCATCATCGAGGTCAGCACCCCGCGCCGCCGGTGGGTGGCGGCGACGCTCACCATCGTCACCCCCGCCGTGGGGACCGAGGCCCCGCCCGGCACGGTCAGCCGGAAGCTGAACGCCCCCGCCGTGCCGACGAGCGCGTCCCCGTCCCAGGCGGCGAGGGAGCGGTCGAACTCCGTGGCCGCCCGCTCCACCTCGCGTTCCTCGCCCGAGGCCGGCCCCGCGCCGAAGGCCCGGTACAAGGCGTCGTACCACCCGTCCCACTCGTCCTCGCGCAGCGGCCTCAACTCGGCTTTGTGGTCAGTGCCCATGTGCCATGCCTATCAGGGCGCCGGGGGGCGGGCCAGCAAATTTCCTCCCGGCGCGGGCGCCGCGCGGCCCGGCGTGCGCGCGGCGAAGCGGAATCCCGCTCGGGGGACAAGTGGGACCTCCCGTGCCAAGCGGCCGGTCCGCTGGATAGGGTCCCGAACTGATGGCAGCAGGACGACAGCGGCGCGCGAAGGCCGACACGTTCGCGGCCCGGTGCAAGAAGCGGTGGCACCGGGCCCGCGTCGGGCTGCGCAAAAGCGCCGTGGACTACTTCCGCGGCGACGGCTCCGACTGGATCGCCTTCGCCGGACTGCTGCTGACCGTCCCGCTCCTCGCGGCCATGACCCTGTTCGAGCCGGTGTGGTGGTCCCCGGCGACCCTGGTGCTGCCGATCGTCGCCGGCGGTCTGCTGCTGCGCCCGGCGAGCCTGCTCGGGCTGTACGCGGCGGCGGCCACCGCGCTGATCGTGGAGTCGGTGCGGCTCGGCCCGTACACCGAGGGCCCCTCCCGGGTCACCCCCGGCGTGGTCCTGGTGGTCGCCGCGTGCGGTTTCTTCGGGCTGCTGACCGCGCAGTTCCGCAGCCGGGTCGGCGTGCCCTGGCGGCGCGGCGGCACGATGCTGTTCGACCTGCGCGAGCGGATCCGGGTGCAGAGCAAGCTGCCGAAGCTGCCCCAGGGCTGGCACCACGAGATGGCGCTGCGGCCGGCGGGCGGGCAGTCCTTCTCCGGTGACTTCGTCGTCGCGGCCCGGACGAACGGCGGCCGGACACTGGAGGTCGTCCTCACCGACGTGTCCGGCAAGGGCATGGACGCGGGTTCGCGGGCCCTGCTGCTGTCCGGCGCCTTCGGCGGTCTGCTCGGCTCGCTGCCGCCGCACGCCTTCCTGCCGGCCGCCAACGGCTATCTGCTCCGCCAGGACTGGGAGGAGGGCTTCGCCACCTCCATCCACCTGGTGCTGGACCTGGACTCCGGGGACTACGAGCTGTACTCCGCGGGCCATCCGCCGGGCCTCCAGCTGAGCGCGGGCAGCGGACGCTGGGAGGAGAAGGCGGCCGAGGGCCCGCTGCTCGGTGTGTACGACGGCGCCCAGTTCGACCCCGTGAAGGGCTCGCTACGGCCCGGGGACGTGTTGATGCTGTTCACGGACGGTCTGGTGGAGACCGCCGAGCGGGACATCGTGGAGGGCATCGACCGGCTCACCGGCGAGGCCGACCGCTATGTGCCCGGCGGCTTCCACGGCGCCGCCTGGCACCTCATCGAAGCGGTCGCCAAGGACGTCAACGACGACCGGGCCCTGCTGCTGATCTGCCGCGAGACGTCCGCGACCCGCTGAGCCGGGCCCCGGTCCCGGCGCAGGGCACACTGAGCGCATGCCGACTCTCACCCTCGCCGAGGTCGAGACCCTCGCCCGCGCCGCCCACGACGGCCGGACCGACAAGGCCGGACGGCCGTACGCCGAGCACCTCGCGGCCGTGGCCGAGGGCGTGCGCGCCCGGGGCGGCGACCCGGACCAGATCGCGGCGGCCTGGCTGCACGACGCCGTGGAGGACGCCGCGCTGAGCGAGGAGTGGCTGGCGGCGGCCGCCCTCACCGCGCGGACCAAGGCCATCGTGCGGGCCCTCACCAGAGCACCGGGGGAGTCCCAGGAGGCCTACGCCGCCCGGATCCTCGCCACTGCGGGCGCGCTGCCGGTGAAGGAGGCCGACCTCGCGCACAACGCCGACCCGGTCCGCCTCGCCGTCCTCCCCGAGCCGGTCCGGACCAGGCTGACCGCGAAGTACGACCGGATGCGCGCGCTTCTCGGCCCGCCCGCCTAGACACCGGCCTTCTCCCGCTGCCCCTGCCGTTGCCGGTTGCGGGCCTGCTCGGCAGCGTCCTGCCGGAAGGCCCATTCCATCCGCGGCTCCACCGCGAAGCGGAAGACCCGCCGCACCGGCCGGGTGCACAGCACCGTGACGGCGGCCGCGGCGAGCACGGTCACCAGCACCACCCCGGCCGGCCGGTGCAGCCAGGGGTGCTCGAACCAGCCGCGGTAGTCGGCGTACTTCATCAGGAAGCCGTGCAGCAGATAGCCGTAGAGGGTGCCCGCGCCGAGCCGGGTGAACCACGTCGTCCGGCGCGGCACCCACGCGAAGAAGCAGGCCGTCAGCAGCAGCGAGCAGCCCATCAGCGCGAGCGTCATCACCGGGCCGCACCACCAGGGGGCGCCCAGCTCCTGCGCCGACTCGCTGTGGGCGAACCACCCGGTGTTCATGCGCGGCACCGCCCACCAGCCGACCGCGAGCGCCGCCGCGAACACCGGTACCGCGGCGATCCGCGCCCGGCGGCGGCGCACCAGCTCGAAGTGCTCGGGCCGCAGGCACAGGCCGAGCACGAAGTACGGCAGGAACTGCAGGACGCGCCGGAGATCGAGGTCGTCGCCGATGCCGGGGCTGACGGCCGCCAGCATCGCGATGCCGAGGGCCAGGGGGAGCGGATGGCGCACCAGCTGCCACAGCGGAGCGGTCAGCCGCCAGACGAACAACGCCACCAGGAACCAGGTCAGATACCAGGGGTCCAGCAGGCTGATGTCCGCGTGCGAGCCGTTGACCAGGTTCCGGAAGAGCGTGTACGCGGTTTCGAACAGGACGTACGGTACGGCGACTCCGGTGATCAGCCGCCGCAACCGGTGCGGGCGCATGTCGAAATGACGTGAGAAGAAGCCGGAGACGATGATGAACGCCGGCATATGGAAGGTGTACACGACGGTGTACACGCTCTCCAGGATCCGGCTGCCGTCTTTCAGCGGCTCCCAGGCGTGACCCGTGGCGACGAGCACGATGGCCAGGTACTTGGCATTGTCGAAGAACGCGTCGCGCTGCCGCCCGGGTCTGTCCAGCGCCGCCTGCCGCCCCCGCGCGCCCACCGGGGGACGCGGGGCGGGCACTCCGTTCACCGGCGACTCTGCCAGGGGGAGCGGGCTGCGGTTCGGGCCGGGGGGCGAGGCGGCTTCAAACATCTCAGGCACCCTAACCGCGCCCGCCGGATTTCGTAAAACCCCCGCAATGATTACCGGTTACCGGGTCCGAACACCCGCGCAATGTCCCGATTCATCCCGACTGAAGAGGGCATACATCGTTCCTGTGTCATCAATTCGAATTACCTGGGCATGAGATGTGTGGAGACGGAAACGAAGTCGGGTAATTCCGTGGGGAGTCACGCGTGGGTGCTTGATCGAATTACCGTGCGGCGGGTCGCCCGCGGCGGGCGGGGGTGCCCGACGTTTCGTCATCGGCCGCATACACGGGCCGGGTTGGTGGCACGATGTCCGTGGCGGGGGTGCGCGGGCCGTACCTCCGGGCCGGGAGAGCGGACCGACCGAGGGTGTGATCAGTTGTGGCCATTTCACTGTCCGTGGTGGTGCTGTTGGCGGTGATCCTGGTGGTCCTGATCCGAGGAGGGAACCTCAAGGCCGGCCCCGCCATCGTGGCGGTCCTCTTCGGCTTCTTCCTGGCCTCGTCCGGGATGGCCCCCTCGATCAACCGCTTCCTGAACTCGATAGCGGACTCCATCAGCTCGATCAAGTTCTGACCGGCGCGGCGCCGCCTCAGCAGGACTCGTCGATCAGCAGCAGGGTCCGTCCGTCCTCCGAGACGAACCTGAAGGCGCGGTAGAGCGGTCTCCGCGGCCACTCGGGACCTTCGGCCTTGCCGCCGGGGCCCGCGTAGCGCCGCCCGGCCGCCTCCCAGACGGCGGCACGCCGCCCGGCGGGCACATCCTCCAGCCGGGTGCTGCCTTCGCGCCCCAGCACCACGAGATCGGCACCGACCGCCAGCCGCCGGGCGACTCGCACGTCCAGCACTCTGCCGCTCAGACGCCAGCTGCCCCCGGCCCAGTCGTCGATCACCCCGGTGTCCACGACGGAGACCCACACCTCGGGGACGCTCCCCGGACCCACGGAACCCACGACCTCTGCAAAGGTCACACGACGCTCACCCTTGGCCATGACCCCAGTCTGACCCCTCCGGGACGACCGAAGGCCCAGGGAGAGGAGAACAACCTCTTACCTGGGCCTTCGGCATCCAGAGCGGGCGACGGGAATCGAACCCGCGTAGCTAGTTTGGAAGACTAGGGCTCTACCATTGAGCTACGCCCGCAACACCGCGCCGCCGGTCGCCGACCGCGGCACAGGAGGCATCGTAGCGGGTCGCCCGCCGCGGAGGCCAACTGCTTTCGCGATGACGCCCCCGGCGTGCTCGGGGGTGCCGAGTCGCGGGCGCCCCGTACGGCGCGCGCCCGGCCGCCCGCGTGTTGTCCCGCGTAATCCGGCCGACGCGATCGGCCGGGGCATGTACCCTACGTGTCGCACACCAGACGGGGTGTGGCGCAGCTTGGTAGCGCGTCCGCTTTGGGAGCGGAAGGCCGTGGGTTCAAATCCCGCCACCCCGACCACCGGCACACGATCCGTGAAGATCCCCTTTTGGGGCGCTGACCCGCTGCGGTTACTATGCAAGCTGCGCGCCCGTGTGTCCTGGCCCCCACGGCCTACGTACTCGTCCGGGCGGCGAATCCGCCGGACCTGTCTGGCTCCGGCAGAAACCAAGAAGTCAGCCACAAGGAGACCGAACCGTGAAGAGCGCCGTGGAGACCCTGAACCCGACCCGGGTTCGGCTCACTGTCGAGGTGCCCTTCGAGGAGCTCAAGGACAGCCTCGACGCGGCGTACAAGAAGATCAACCAGCAGGTCACGGTGAAGGGCTTCCGCAAGGGCAAGATCCCGGCCCGCGTGATCGACCAGCGGTTCGGCCGCGGTGCGGTGCTGGAGGAGGCCGTCAACGACGCGCTGCCGAAGTTCTACACCGAGGCGGTCAACGAGGCCGAGCTCAACGTGCTGGGCCAGCCCGACGTCGACATCACGGAGCTGAAGGACGGCGAGACGCTGAACTTCACCGCCGAGGTCGACGTCCGCCCGGCCCTCGAGATCCCGGACTACTCCGGCATCGAGGTCGAGGTGGACGCCGTCGAGGTCACCGACGAGGACGTCGAGAAGTCGGTCGAGCAGCTCCGCGAGCGCTTCGCCTCCACCACCCCGGTCGAGCGCGCGGCCGAGGAGGGCGACGTCGTCACGATCGACCTGGAGGCCAAGGTCGACGGCGAGGTCCTGGAGGACGGCATCGCCAACGGCGTGTCCTACACCATCGGCTCCGGTGAGCTGCTGGAGGGCATCGACGACGCCGTGAAGGGCCTGGAGGCCGGTGGCGAGGCCACCTTCACCTCCGAGCTGAAGGGCGGCTCCGCCGCCGGCAAGGAGGCCGAGGTCACCGTCAAGGTCACCCAGGTCGCCAAGCGGGAACTGCCCGAGCTGGACGACGACTTCGCGCAGCTCGCCTCCGAGTTCGACACCCTGGAGGAGCTGAAGGCGGACAGCCGCAAGCGCCTCGCCAACATGAAGCAGTTCGACCAGGCCACGCAGGCCCAGGAGCGCGTCCTGGAGAAGCTGCTGGAGCTGGTGGAGGTCCCCGTCCCCGAGAAGCTGCTCGAGGACGAGATCAACACCCGCAAGCACAACCTGGAGCACCACCAGCTCGCCCAGATGGGCCTCACCCTCGACAAGTACCTGGAGATCCAGGGCAAGACCGCCGAGGAGTTCGAGACCGAGACCCGCGAGGCCGCGGTCAAGGGCATCAAGACCCAGTTCGTCCTGGACGAGCTGGTCAAGAAGGAGCAGCTCAACGTCAACCAGGAGGAGCTCACCGAGCACCTCATGCGGCGCGCCGCCTCCTCCGGCATGTCCCCCGACCAGTTCGCCCAGGCCGTCGTCGAGGGTGGCCAGGTGCCGCTCCTGGTCGGCGAGGTCGCCCGCGGCAAGGCCCTGGCCGTCGTGGTCGAGGCCGCCACGGTGAAGGACACCAACGGCGAGATCGTCAACCTGGACGACGAGGAGGAGGAGACCGAGGCCGCCGAGGCGTCGGAGACCTCCGAGGAGAAGTCCGAGGGCTGAGCGCGAGCCCTGCGGCGCTGACAAGGCCGTACAGCGGGCCCTGGGGACTGTCCCCGGGGCCCGTTCGCGTACACCGGGCCCGTTCGCGTGCGCCGGGC